>JAILPB010000042.1 GCA_024690485.1 Butyrivibrio sp.
CATATCTTTTTTCATTTGCCTCAAACATATCTTGTAGCCTCCCATTTTTCTGAGCTCATAGCTCTTAGTTTACTCCTACCCTAATCCATTTTCCCTTGAAATAATAAATAATGAACACTATCGTACTTACTGACCATGTCAGTGGATAAGCCCAAAAGATCACGTTTATGACGGGAATGAGCTTTACGATTATTGTGATATATGTTATTCGTAAAAGACACCAGCTTGAGAGCATAACTATCATAGGAACTGTGGTCTTGCCTGCACCTCTGTAAACTCCGGCGAGGCAGTGGCTAAGGGCAAGAAGGCAGTAGAAGAGGCTCTCCGTCCTTGCCTGCGCAGTGCCAATAGCTATAACCTCAGGTTCGCTTGAAAACATCCTAAGAAAAATCGGAACTCCGATGAAAACAATCACTCCAATTATCTCAGCGCATCCAACGCCTATGATACTTCCGATAACTGAGCCCTTTCTGACTCTCTTGGTCTCACCTGCACCAAGATTCTGACTGACAAATGTGGTTAATGCCATGCACATGCAGGTTATGGGCAAAAACACAAAGCCCTCCAGCTTGAAATAGCTGCCGCAGCCTGCCATAGCAACAGATCCAAAGGCGTTAATATTGGACTGCACAACCACGTTTCCTATAGCTATAACGCTATTCTGAATACCTGTAGGGAAGCCTATCTGCAGCTCCTTTGCAAGAACATTTCTATCTATCTTAAGTTTTTTTAGATAGATCCTGTGGGGGCCATCCACTCTGGTAAGCTTAACAAAAGCCAGGATGGCGCTGACAAACTGGGCTATTACAGTGGCAAGAGCTGCTCCTCCTATGCCAAATCCCAGGAATTTAACAAATACTATATCAAGAATTGTATTGATCACGGTACTTGCAGCAAGGTAATACAAGGGTCTCTTTGAATCTCCCATTGCCTGGAAAACTCCGCAACATGCACTATACAGGATGTTTCCAAGGCCTCCTAAAAAGTAAATCTTAAAATACAGTACGGAATTCTGCATTACATCAGCAGGTGTACCCATCCATTTCAGAAGAACAGGTGTAAAGAAAAATCCAAATACTGTCATGGCAAGTCCCATGATGATTGCGAAAGATATTCCGGTATGAGTTGCTACTTCTACAGCCTTTTTGTCCTTTGCACCATAGCTTTTGCCGATAATAACGCTATTACCCATGAAAAGGCCGTTAATAAAACCAACCATCAAAAAGATGATATTTCCGGTTGTGCTTACAGCAGCCAGCGCCTCTTTTCCCAGCACATTTCCCACAACAACTGAATCCACAACGTTATACAGCTGCTGAAGAAGCTGCCCAAAAAACAGCGGAATTGCAAATAATACCAGATTTTTTGTGATAGAACCTTTAGTCATTTCCTAAATTAAAACACTCCTACTTACTTCTCTTTTGTCTTCCACAAGGAAAGGCGTATCAGGAAGAGAGCGCCTCGAACACACAGCTCTGTGCACATGGCGATCCAAGCTCCCTTTAATCCAAACCTCACTCCAAGGAAATATGCAAGGGGAATCCTTACTACCCACACGCTAAGAAGGTTTAAAACGCTGGATAATAGCGTTTCTCCTGCACCTCTAAAGACACCTGCAGCAACTATTGATGCCCCGTACAAGGGCTCAGCAAATGCCTCTATTCTCAGGATCTGCGTTCCAAGTCTTCGAATTTCCTGATCAGGTGAGAGGATTCCTATCATAAACGGCGCAAATATCCACATAAGAGCTCCGCTTGCACCCATCATAAGCATACCAAGAATAACGGCCATCCAGCCAAGTCTTTTTCCCAGGTCCTTTCTTTTGGCACCGATGCACTGTCCCACAATGGTCGTAGCAGCAACTCCGATACCAAATCCCGGCATATAGCACAGGCTTTCTGCAGTTATTGAAAATGAGTTTGCAGCAACAGACACCGTTCCAAAAGGAGATATAATGCGGGTAAATGCCACATATGCAACTCCCATTATGATATTGTCGATTGCCACAGGAATTGCAATCTTGAGGGCTGTAGTAAGCTCATTTGATGCAAAATCAGTAAATCTTACGTCTCTCTTCTTTTCCCTGCCTATAAGGCTAAGTGAAGGGGATTTTGCAAGAAGTATGTACATCATGATAACAGCCGTTATCACAAATGAAATGGCTGTACCAAGGGCTGCTCCCGTAACTCCATACCTCGGAATTAGTAGGGCATTAAAAAGCACATCCAACATACACATCATAACGTTCAATATACTTGGCACGCGGATGTTGCCGCTTGACTGGATCATTCCCTGGGAAGCAAAGAGCAGCTCCCTTGCAGGAATTGAAATGGCATATACCAGGAAATACCGGGAGGCATCCCTTCTTATAGCCTCTTCACCGCCCATCCAAATAGGAAGTTTTGGACTTACAAGGACGCAGATAAGCATAATTAAAGCCGAAAAAAACAGGGAACATATAAGTCCCCATTTAACTATCACCCTTGCTCCTTCTTCGTCCTTAGCACCTATCCTGTGGGCTACGCATACGGAAAATCCCATAGCAGCTGCGGTAATAACACCTCCCACAAGCCACGTGGTACTGGATACCAGCCCTATGGATGCTGAGGCATTCGCCCCCAGATGCCCAACCATGGATGCATCTATATATTGCATGATTATTGATGATATTTGTGCCAATATTGCAGGCAGGCTTAGCTTTAAAATAAGAAGCGCTTCTTCTTTTGTAGTTAGTTTTTGGCCATTTCTTATGGCCGACAACGGATCTTTCATTTTTTCTCCATTAAATTTAGTACAATGCATTATATCACAATCCCGGGAAAGTGTTCCTATTTTTTATAAAGCCTGCAAAATGGCGTAAAAATGGGCTGTTGCTTAATGCAACAGCCCAAATAAAATTGACGTATTCGTTTTTAATCTTTGAAGAACTTCATTTCTTCATTGAGCTGTTCAGCGATTTCCTTCAAGCTGTTTGCGGAACCTGCAAGAGTTGTAACTGTTGCGGAGAGTTCCTGCATGGAAGCTCCTGTCTCTTCTGATGAAGCGGCATTTTCTTCAGAAATTGCTGACAGAGCACTCATGGTGTCAACAACAGCATTCTTGGAAGATTCGCAGGTCGTAGCGCCCTGAGATATGAGCTGAACTCCGCCAACGGTGCTTCCGATATCTCCAAGCATTCCGTTAACTGCATCAAGAGTTTCGCCAAGGGCGATCTGCTGATCGTTATTACCCTGCTTAACATCTTCAGCTTCTGCAACGGCTGCTTCACTCTGCTGGAGAAGGACATCCATTTCTTTTCTGATGTCATCTGCCATTGCCTTGGAATCTTCTGCAAGTTTTCCGATCTCTTCTGCTACAACAGCGAATCCCTTACCTGCCTCACCTGCTCTTGCTGCCTCAATAGAAGCATTAAGTGAAAGAAGGTTTGTCTGTGTAGCGATAGATGTGATACCTTCTACCTTTTCACTGATGTTATTAACTGCGTTCTGAGTCTGCTGGATTGTGCTTGAAATATCATCAATCTTAGCTGTCATCTCTGATGAAGACTCCTGGAGAGAAGCAAGGGACTTACTTGAAATCTCTGAAGCTTCCTTCATCTTTCCTGCAAGAGTTGACAGATCATTGGTAGAATTCTGTACGTCATTAACAGCATCTCCGATATTTCCAACATTCTCTGTAGCACTCTGAATTTCATCAGCCTGCTGCGTAGCACCTGAAGCGATTTCCTGTACTGCGTTTGATACATCTTCAGCTGTCTGGGAAATCTGGTTAGCCATATCAGATAATTCATCTGATGAAGTTCCAACACTTGATGCTGAATCCTTTATATTTCTTACTATATTTGAAAGTGTCTCAATAACTGAGTTCATAGAACCGGATATAGCTCCGAACTCGTCTTTTCTCTTATCGAACTTATCAACCTTTACAAAACGTCCGTCGGCAAGTGCTCCAAGAGAATCATTAACGGCCTTAATAGGAGATGTAAAGCTGTTTGCCATAATAATGGAAAGAACTATGGCTGCAATAACAAGAATGACGCCTATTACGACAACCGTCATAGCAGCCTTAACAGCATCTGCCATGATAGCTGTTTCCTGCTTCGCTACAACAACATAATATCCGGTTATAGGTTCTCTGATCCAGGAGCAATATGTATTATTTCCACTAAAGTTCTGCTCATATAGACCTTTTTCATCCGATGATGTCATAAATTCTGAAGCACTAAGATCATATTCTTCCTCAGGTTTGATCTCAAACTGTGCATGTGCTGCCATCATACCTGCTTTGTCAGCAATGTATCCGTCTGAGATATTTGCAGCCAAAAACTCATGAAGGACGTTAAGATCAAAGCTTCTTTGAATTGTTCCCAACAGTTCTCCCGTTTCATTATCCAGAATAGGTACAATTATGATTGTGATTCTGTTTCCTGCAGATTTACTTACCACAATATTTGAAACCGCAGGTTTTTTAGATGCGATACACTCCTGAAAATAATCTCTGTCCATAATATTCGTAAGTTCCTTACGGTCTGTTCTAAAGAGCTGATCTCCGCTGGGGATTGACAGAATCGTACTTTGATTCCCATCATTTATTATGGTGTTGATATTATCCATGTGCTGAAGCATAACTTCAGGTGGAATAGGTGGCTCTTCCAGCATGTATGTCTGAAGATAATTGATAGTACTCGGCGCAGTTGCGAAAGTTTCGAGAGCCATAAGGTTCTGCTTAACAATATTGGCAAACTCTCCTTCTACCACCTTTGCATCCGAATCTAAGAGCTCGAGAGCATCTGTTTTTGCTCTATTTGTAGATGTGTTATAACTCACAACAATCGCAACAATAAGCGGAACTGCCGCTACTCCTACCATGATAGCAATTAACTTGGTTTTAATACTATCCTTCCAGTTAATGCCACCATTTCCCTTTTTATTAGCTTTTTCGCCTGATTTTGTAGCCATATGAACCTCCATAAACGAATAACGTCAAAACAGATCAAACTCATAGTCCTACACAGAAAATTATAGCATTCAAAATATCAAAAATAAGTTATTTAATAAACTGTTTATCATATTTATTGTTTTTTATTAAAAAGCGCCCTGTCAGCTAAAATCTCCCCAATTTTATATTGAAAAAATATTGCAATTTTTATGTAGCAAAGAAGAATGAATTAGGGTAAAATCATTTAGGTTTTTAAAATAATATATCTATGGAGGAGAGTTCGATGGGAGAAAAAAGACAGGCTATTTATGATGCCACCACGCTTGGAAAACCAAAGATGTTAATACTTGGTCTCCAGCACATGTTTGCAATGTTTGGCGCAACTATTCTGGTTCCTATTCTTGTAAACAACTATTTCAACGGAGAGGGCTTATCCGTTCAGGTCACACTTCTTTGTGCAGGTCTTGGCACACTTTTATTTCACTTTTTTGCTAAATTTAAAGTTCCCGCATTCCTTGGTTCATCCTTTGCTTTCTTAGGCGGTTTTGCTACAGTAGCGGAGCTTAAAGCAGGAAAATTTGCTGATATGACATATGGAGAAAAGCTTCCTTACGCATGCGGCGGTATTGTTGTTGCTGGTCTCCTTTATTTAGTTCTTGCAGTTGTTATCAGACTCGTTGGTGTTAAGAAGGTAATGCATTTCTTACCTCCTGTAGTAACCGGTCCTATCATCATCTGCATCGGTTTGTCACTGGCACCTTCTGCTGTCTCAAACGCTTCTGCAAACTGGTTCCTTGCTATCGTTGCTCTTGCAGTTGTTATTTTCTTCAACATCTGGGGAAAAGGAATGTTCAAGATCATCCCTATCCTTATGGGTGTTGTAATTTCTTATGTTGTTGCTGTAATCATGCAGCTTGCAGGCTTCACAAACGCAGACGGTAGCGCAATCCTTGATTTTGCTCCTATTGCTGCAGCAAGCTTCGTAGGTATTCCCAAGTTCGTATTTGCTAAGTTCGATATCACAGCAATCCTTGTAATGGCTCCTATTGCTATCGCTACAATGATGGAGCACGTAGGTGATATTTCAGCCATCTCAGCTACAACAGGCAATAGCTTCATCGAAGATCCAGGTCTTCACAGAACACTCTTTGGTGATGGTATCGCTACTGCTTTTGCAGGTCTTGTAGGTGGCCCCGCAAACACAACCTATGGTGAAAACACAGGAGTTCTTGAGCTTTCAAAGGTTTATGATCCCAAGGTAGTAAGAATCGCTGCTGTTTATGCAATCATCGTAAGCTTCATTCCCAAGGTTGCTGATATCATCGGAACAATGCCTACAGCAATAATTGGTGGTATAAGCTTCGTATTATATGGAATGATCTCTGCAATCGGTGTAAGAAACGTTGTTGAGAATAAGGTAGACTTCACAAAGTCAAGAAACCTCATCGTTGCTGCTGTTATCCTTGTTTCAGGACTTGGCTTCTCAGACGGTATCACATTCATGATCGGTGAGACTTCTATCACACTTACTTCACTTGCTATCGCTGCTATCCTTGGTATCGCATTAAATGCTATTCTTCCCGGAAATGATTACAACTTTGGTGTTAACCACCAGGGCGACATCAACCGCGGTGTAAGCTTTAATAACAAGATCTCTGAGGACGAAGAATAATATATTTATATAAAGAAAGGGGCTGTCGCTTTAGCGACAGCCCCTTTCTTTTTGAGATAATAGGAGTTAGGAGGCACTTCTGTTGTTTAACCACCCTTTTATATCCGATACTCCCGGATAGGTGGTAAAACTATCTTCATCTGCCACAACAAGTGTGGGCGCCTGCATAATACCAAATTTCTCAACAAGTTCTATATTTTCATTAGCATCCAGAATCTGATATTCTACACCGGCGCTATCAAGTAATGATCCTGCAATACTGCAGTTTGGACAGGTCTTTGTCTTAAATAATAAAACTGTCTTCTTCGCAAGTTTTGGTGCTTTTGGTGCCTTACTATCGATCTTATAAACCTTTCTATCCTTATATTCCTGCGCCTTTCCATCATTCCAGTTTGCAACAGGACGATAGTAACCTGTAATTCGACTGTAAACCTCCGTCTTTTCTCCGCAGTGAGGGCATACTGCCTGTTCACCGGACAGATAGCCGTGTTCCTTACATACAGAATACGTAGGCGACATTGTATAATATGGAAGCTTATAATTCGTAGCAATCTTTCTTACAAGTCTTGCAGCTGATTGCCAGTCAGGAAGCTTCTCTCCAAGGAACGCATGGAATACGGTTCCTGAAGTATATAATGTCTGAAGTTCATCCTGAATATCCAGAGCTGAGAAAATATCCTCTGTATAGCCTACAGGAAGGTGAGACGAGTTGGTGTAATAAGGAGTTCCTTTCATATTTGCAGTGATAATATCAGGGAAGAGCTCCTTGTCATGCTTAGCAAATCTGTAGGTTGTGGACTCTGCCGGTGTAGCCTCTAAGTTAAAGAGATCTCCGTATTTTTCCTGATAATCTGAGAGACGATCTCTCATATGATTCAGCACTTCCTTAGAAAATTCCTGAACTCTGGTATCTGTCATATCAGCTTTAAGCCACTTGGCATTAAGTCCCACCTCGTTCATTCCGATAAGACCGATTGTTGAAAAGTGATTATTAAATGATCCAAGATAACGCTTTGTATACGGATAAAGTCCCTGATCCAGAAGCTGGCTTATAACTTTTCTCTTGGTATTAAGACTTCTTGCCGCAATATCCATAAGATGATCAAGGCGTTTGTAGAAGTCCTTTTCGTCTGTAGCAAGATAAGCGATTCTTGGCATATTTATAGTAACTACACCGATAGAACCCGTTGACTCGCCTGAACCGAAGAATCCACCGGACTTTTTCCTGAGTTCTCTAAGGTCAAGACGGAGTCTACAGCACATAGAGCGTACATCGCTTGGCTCCATGTCAGAGTTGATATAGTTTGAAAAATATGGAGTACCATATTTAGCTGTCATTTCAAATAAAAGCTTGTTGTTCTCTGTCTCACTCCAATCAAAATCGCTTGTTATCGAATATGTGGGGATAGGATACTGGAAGCCTCTGCCGTTGGCGTCGCCTTCGATCATGATCTCGATGAAGGCCTTGTTGACCATATCCATCTCCTTCTGACATTCACCGTAAGTGAAATCAACTTCTTCGCCGCCGATGATGGCATTTAGATTCTTAAGGTCGCCCGGAACAGTCCAATCCAGAGTAATGTTGGAAAAAGGTGCCTGTGTTCCCCATCTGCTTGGAGTATTTACACCATAAACAAAGGACTGAATGCACTGTTTTACTTCATCCTGAGACAAGTTGTCTATCTTAACAAAAGGTGCAAGATAAGTGTCAAAGGAAGAAAATGCCTGAGCTCCTGCCCATTCGTTCTGCATGATTCCAAGGAAATTAACCATCTGATTGCAAAGTGTTGACAGATGCTTTGCAGGAGCAGACGTGATCTTTCCGGGGATTCCTCCAAGTCCTTCTTTAATAAGCTGCTTAAGGCTCCAACCTGCGCAGTAACCTGAAAGCATAGCAAGGTCATGAATATGAAGAGCAGCTGATCTGTGGGCATTTGCTATTTCTTCATCATATACTTCTGAAAGCCAGTAATTGGCTGTGATAGCACCTGAATTGGACAAAATAAGTCCGCCGATAGAGTATGTAACTGTAGAGTTTTCCTTAACTCTCCAGTCATTTATCTTGAGGTAGTCATTTACCAGATCTTTATAGTTTAAAAGTGTGGAATTGACATTACGAACCTTCTCACGCTGTTTGCGATAGAGAATGTAGGTCTTGGCAACATCAGCATAACCTGACTCGGACAGCACTCTCTCAACGCTATCCTGGATCTGCTCAACTCCAATCTTGTTGTCAACAATCTTGTTTTCAAAATCTGAAGCAACACGAAGAGACACAAGGTCTATAACGCTTGTGTGATAAGGCTTCTCCATTGCCTCAAATGCTTTGATTATAGCTGCGGAAATTTTAGAAATGTCAAAATCTGCAATAGAACCATCACGTTTTACAACGTCATACATAAGATATACCCCCATAAACGTACATACAACATACCCCGAAGTAGCAATCGTATCAGATGATCACTACAAAATAAAGGTACCATATATTGGTTATTTCGTCAATATATGGTATAAGGGCATATTTACACATACTATATATAGGGTTTTGTCAGAGGCCGCGTATTTCGGCTCTTTGAACGAAAGGAAAAATTGTATCTAAGAAAACATCCATATCCTCCTTGGTAGGAGACGTAAAAGTACTGTCAGGAACTGTATCTCGCTGGACAAACTGCTGCAGATAATAGGCTTTTGCACCCTCTATCCACTCCCCTATCGCAAGGAAGTCGGATTTTTCATGCAATTCATTTATTACAGTAGTTCTAAATTCATAATCAATATTACAATTTTTTAGGACCTCTACGCTTTTTTTCACTCCCGAAAGATCAAAGCCTGTAACACCTATGGTTTTTGCATATTTTTCCGGAGAATTCTTGATATCCATGGCAACATAATCCAGTTTGCCGGATGAGAGAAGTCTCTCGAGGACATCAGGATGATTGCCGTTTGTGTCAAGCTTTATCTTATATCCCAGATCCCTGATTCGATCTATCACTCTGTCTAAGTGCTTATTCAGGCAGGGTTCTCCTCCCGTTATAGCTACGGCATCAAGAACCCCCTGTCTCTTATTTAAAAAAGAGAACAAATCCTCTTCTCCCATAATCGGAGACGCACTGCCATCAACCAGTTCATAGTTATGGCAAAAAGGGCAACAAAAATCACAGCCACCTAAGAATATGGTGGCTGCAACATGTTCCGGATAATCTAATAATGTAAGTTTCTGTAGCCCGTGTAGTTTAAACTCCGATTCCATATTTTACCTTGCAAGCGTTATTAAAAAGTCTTATTTGTTATCTCTGGCTATCACATGGTCTGCGATAATAGCCATGGTAGCTGACATATCATTCATTGTCTGCGTCATATTCTGCAGCATAAGAAGAGTCTTTTCTTCATTACTTGGTTCCTCTGCCTTAAAGCGCTCAACCATCTCATTGATTCTCTTCTGCTGTAATGCTGTAACTTCAGATAATCTGCTCATCTATACACCGCCTTTCCGGATTACTATAAAACAAACCATGAATATGCTTGTATTAATATTATGGTATCTGCGGATGCAAATTTCCAATTAAAGAATTATTAAATCATCATTATTTTTCATTCAGTTCGATGGTTTTGCGAAACCATCTTCCTATTTGATAGTCGGATTGATAGATCATATAGCATAAACAAAAGAAACTCCGGGAATTATCGTACTATCCGTTTTTTCTCCTGCCATTCCTGTATTGCTATCAAGTCTAAAAACTGATGTCATACCATCATGTTGATTTGATGTTATGATGTATCCTCCATCGGATGTGATGCAGAAATTTCTGGGAAAATCTCCTCCGGACGAGAATCTGCCTGCTGTTTCAAGCTTTCCGCTGGTTTGATCAACACTAAATACCGCTATGGTATTCTCTCCTCTGTTAGATACATATAAAAAGCGTCTGTCCGGTGAAATCTTTATCTCTGCAGCTGTGTTTTCACCAATAAAGCCTTCACTCAATGAGCTTATGCTCTGAATGTCAGACCAACTGTAATCCGGATTTTTCTCAAGGACGTGAACTCTGCTTCCCATCTCGGTTACGAGGTACATTCTGTTTCCGTCTTCTGTAAATATGAAATGCCTTGGCCCTTCTCCGGGTGGAACAACTATCTGCTTCTTTTCGTCAGATAGTCTAAGCTTTCCATCAGACACCGTTTCGTAACAAAAAACCTTGTCCAGTCCAAGATCTGCAACATATAGATATTTCCCATCCATAGAACATATACTTGAATGGATATGAGCACGTTCCTGCCTTGTATCCTTAAGAAAACCCACTCCCTCATGTCGTATCTGCTCGCATGGCTCAAGGAGTGAACCGTCATTGGCAATTGGGCACACCACAAGGCTTCCATCTCCGTAATTAGCAGCAGAAATATATTTTCCGCCCGGCCAAATATGCAGATGGCACATATATACACCCTCTGTTTTCACAGAATTTATAAGGGTAAGCTTCCCTGTTTTTTCATCCCTGTTAAATGCTGTTATCTCTCCGCCTTTTTCCAGTTCGCTGACAGCATAGAGCCTATTTCCATTAATAGTCAGATAAGATGGATTATTACTGTATTCCTTATAAGCTTCGATTGGCTGCAGTTTTCCCGTATTTAAATCAAGCTCAAAGAGGTATATCCCCTTTGAGCCGTTATCCGTATATGAACCTGCATAAATGAAGCATTTATCTTTATTTTGCATTCTATACCTCGATATGATTCTTTAAAGCGCTGACTTTTACTGGTTTTCTTTGGTGTGCTTTTCAATGACGTCGATGATTCCCGGATAAGGGAATTCAAGCTTTCTTCTGTCAATTATACCAAAGTTTTCTCCGTCTGAGTTAAAAGCTCCGTTATCCCACCAGATGCATGGAATTCCGTTTTCGTCAGCTTTGCTGAGATAGTAGTCGAGCCATTCAACTCGCTCTTCTTCATTATTCTTGTTAAGAGCACCGAATTCTCCGATGATCACAGGTGTTCCCTTGGATATAAACATTCTGTTTAAATCTCTCATGAGTCTCACGATATCCTGAGTATCGTTGTTCCACTCTGCTCTGCCTGATATATTAAGGGCAAAGTCATAGGGAGTGTAGGCATGAACTGAAACTGCCACACAGTCATCGTTTTCCGGAATCTGTATGCTACTTAAAACCTCAGTAGAACTGCTTGCAGCATAGCCGGGAAGCATGATAAGTCTGGTCTTGTTGTTGCCCTCAGAAGCTCTGATAGCTTCATATGCTGCCATATTTACAGCATTTACAACTTCCCTTCCCTCGTCATCTCCGCCGGTCCACTCAACATCTGTGCCGACTTTTCTGGGCTCGTTCTGAACCTCGAAAATAAGATGGCTATCGTAATCCTTGAATCTGTCAGAAATCTGACTCCAGATAGCGCTTATCTTCTCGCTGGCAGCATCCTTATTGTCATAATAAGGGTAGTTCCAATCCTCATGATGCACGTTGATGATCACATAAGCGCCTCTACCATAAGCATAGTCCACGATTTCCTGTACGCGGTCCATCCAGGCAGCATCGATATTGTTGTTTTCATCAACATGAAACTTCCATGTAACAGGAATTCTTATGGTGTTTACGCCGGTAGCAAGGACAGCATCAATAAGACCCTGTGTTGTCTCGGGATTTCCCCAGCTTGTCTCATGCTTTTTGGGATCCTTGTCGGATGCAAAGTTGTCTACATGTGCATCCATTGTGTTTCCAAGGTTCCAACCAACGGTCATGTCATTAACTATCTTAAATGCAGGTGTCATGCCATCCTCCGTTTCTTCAGTTACTTCAGCCTCTTCGCCATCCTCGGAAGCTAAATCATCTGCATCCTCAGCCACTTCCGCGGTTTCTTCAGTAGATTCCTCTGCATCAGCCTGAACTTCCTCAGTTTCTTCCGCTTCAGCAGACTCCTCAACCTCAGCAGAAGCCTCTTCTGCAGGGGCAGCTTCTTCAGTATTCTCAATTTCTTCAGAAACTTCTACACTGCTCTCCTGGGCAGGAACCTCGCTCTGAGGCTCCTTTTTTCCTGCACATCCTGTGACAGCTGTTATTAACATAGCAATTGCAAGGGCTGATATAACTTTTCTCTTCATTTTATAAGCTGATCTCCTTCATTACGCACTTGTGGCCTGTAAGCTTCTCAGAGCGCTCATCCGGCTGTGATGTTCCGGCATAAATCTTAAATGTCTTAGAGAAAACATCTCTATTTCCGTCTTCATCAACTGAAGTAAATGCTCTCTTGGCAATATGGAGCTCAACTTCTTTCTCCTCGCCTGCAGAGAGATTTACTCTCTTAAATCCGCAAAGGCAAGGATTAGGGATAGCCTTCTCATACTCCACATCCTGAACATAAACCTGAACTACCTCATCAGTAGTGACTTTTCCCTTATTACTGATCTTAACCTTTACATCTGCGCTTCCGTCTGCATTTACGCTGACATCTACAGCACTGACTTCGCAGTCACCATATGTAAGACCATATCCGAAAGGATAGAGAGTCTCACCCATGAAGTATCTATAGGTACGGTTCTGCATTGAATAATCCTTGAAATCCGGAAGGTCTGCTTCTGACTTATAGAAAGTAACAGGAAGCTTACCTGAAGGTGATGTCTCCCCAAATAATGCCTTAGCAACATCTACGCCGCCTCTTGCGCCGGGATACCAGGTCTGAAGGATAGCATCAGCTCTGTCCTCAGCCATTGAGAGGTTGATTGCACTACCTGACATGTTGATAACAACAGTAGGTTTTCCGCAGTCAAGAACGGCTTTTAACAATTGTCTCTGAGGTAAAGGAAGGTTTAAGTCGATCTTATCACCTGATGCAAACTGGTTTCCTGTATCGCCCTCTTCACCCTCAAGAGTCTCATCAAGACCTACAACAACTACTACAAGATCTGAATAATCAGCAACAGTCTTAGCTTCTGATAATCTGTCAGGCTTGTTTGGATCTGCAAGGCCGCTTACGTTTTCTTTCCATAGATCGCAACCCTCTGAGTACATAACTCGTACATCTCCTGCCACATAGTCCTGAATTCCCTCCAGTACAGTGACATATCTTGAAGAGGTACCATGATAGTTTCCTACAAGAGCTGATCTTGAGTTAGCATTAGGTCCGATTACACCGATAGTCTTGTAATCAGCTTTACTTAGAGGTAATAAACCGTTGTTCTTAAGAAGAACCATACTCTCTGCAGCTGCTCTGTGGGCAACTTCAAGGTGCTCATCACATTCAACAACAGTATATGGAATCTTATCAAGCTCTGTTTCGTCGAACAGACCAAGTAAAAATCTGGTTGTGAAAAGTCTTACGCAGGATGTTGTAAGAGTACTTTCCTCTATCATTCCCGCTCTGTATGCGTTCATGATCTTCTGATATGTGCAACCACAGTTCAGGTCACAGCCCATCTCAAGGGCCATCTTTACTGATTCTTCAGGGGCCTTAGTTACCTTATGATTTTCATGGAAATCCTTTACTGCCCAGCAATCTGATAAGTAGTGGCCTTCGAATCCCCACTTTCCTCTAAGGTAGCCATTCATAAGCTCTTCATGAGCGCAGCAGGGCTCGCCGTTTGTTCTGTTATAAGCACCCATAACTGACTCAACGCCTGCTTCTTTTACACATGCTTCAAAAGCTGGAAGATAAGTCTCTTCAAGATCTTTCTTACTTGCAACAGCATTAAAGAAATGCCTCTCTCCCTCGGGGCCTGAGTGAACCGCAAAGTGCTTTGCACAGGCTGCAGCCTTCATGTATTCGCCGTCGCCCTGAATTCCCTTAATAAAAGGAACGGCAAGTGAACTTGTAAGATAAGGATCTTCACCGTAGGTCTCATGGCCTCTTCCCCATCTTGGATCACGGAAAATGTTTACATTAGGTGCCCAGAAAGTAAGACCCTTGTAAATATCTCTATCCTCACGCTTACTCTGCTCGTTGTACTTTGCACGGCCCTCTAATGCAATGATCTCACCTATGCACTCCATAAGCTCTGTATCAAAAGCTGCTGCAAGGCCGATTGCCTGAGGAAACATTGTGGCGGTGCCTGCTCTTGCTACTCCGTGAAGAGCCTCGTTCCACCAGTTGTATGCAGGGATGCCGAGTCTGTCGATAGCAGGGGCATCAAACTTAAGCTGAGAAGCCTTCTCCTCAACTGTCATCTTGCTTACTAATTCTTCTGCGCGCTTTCTAGCTGTTTCTCTATTCATCAATAACTCCTTAATCTCTTTTTATCTGACAGAAAATCCAATTATACTACTCCAAATCCGAGTATTGTGAACTTTCTCATCTCATGTCCCTTCTTCATCCTGATAACCACTTCATGAGGTTTTACTTCATTTTCGTTCAAAATGATCACAGGATTGCAGTGTGTCCAGCCGTTTACAAGGGGATCTGCTTCTACTGCAAGCTTGCCATCAACATATACTTCCGCAGTTCCAAAGATAGCTTCGCTTGAATCCTTATGTACAAGTAAAAGTCTCTTGCAGCTTATCTTCATTGAAAATTCCTTGGGTTCATCCTTGCTGCCATCGTAATGCCAGTTGTAAGGGAACTCCGGAACAGGAACTACCTCACTATCCATCTCTACTGCCTGAAGGACCTTATCTGTTTCAGTGAAATCTCCTTCGGATACGACCATATCCCCAAGGTCTTTCCTGTCTAGCAGATAAACATCTTCAAAATCTGCCCCTATAGCGGGTTTTCTATCAAGAAGGCATTCATCCTCCACCAGAGTCTTTTCATCTGCCTTCTCGGCCTCATAAACCATCTCCATAAGGCTGTCAGACATAATCTGATGACCTATATTGCTTGGATGGAAAATATCATAGAAGAACTGCTTCTTTGATACCACTCTTCCTTCCTCAGGTCTAAGACCAAACTGAGGAGAAACTGCATCCAATATGCTGACCATGGGAAGGTCATACTTTTCTCCCACAGGTGATAATCTGTCCTGAAGATTCCAGTCATAGGAAAATACCGCAAAAAGCAGAACTACTGCGGGCTTCCAGGGAAGAGCCAGGCACTTTCTTACAAGGCTCTCATAGCAAACACCCTTGGTCTCATCGCCTTCATCGTTTACTGCAAACTCAATAACAATAAGATCCGGCTTTTCCTTGCCATCTCGCAGTACATCTCTGTCAAACCTGATCATTCCAAGCTCAGAGGGGGTTCCGCCAACTCCTGCCTTAATGAAGTTAACTGCGCCGCCGTTTTTGTACTTTTCCTCAAAATCATTTGCAAAAAGCTTTGCGTAGCACTTTTCATTTATCGGGATAGCGCCTGCACCCTGAGTGATTGAGCCTCCGATAAAGGAAAGAGTCACATCTTCTCCGGCCTTTGCCTTATCTACAACTTTCTTAAGTCTTGTGAGATTTCCTTTGGACATTACACTGTTACTTATCATGCTCTTATAAGCCTCTGAACCAAACTCAACTGCTGAGTCTACTATCTGCTCCGGAGCTTCAAAGCCATCATTTAAATACAGACATACGTCAGTAATTGCCTGTATTCCTGCCCTCTCGAACTCAAATCTGATCTGTCCGGGGCATCTGTCTGTATCACGAAGAGCTATCTCTGAAAGGTCAAGAATCTGCTCGCTTCCGTCGGCAGGGAACTCCTTTGTTACAGTAGTTGCCTCATCTCCCTCGTTTTTTCCATACATCTGGAAAACGAACTTTACATTTTCATGATTCTTTTCCGATACACACACGCCAATGCTGTGAACCAGCTTCTTAAAGCCCTCTGCTGTAGTGAGAAGATCAAGGATCTCCTGGTCAGATACATTTCCCTGGAGCTTTGCAGAATCCGGAAGTCGTCCGTTATCCTCGAAAATAAACTGAATGCCTCTGCCATCTGGCTGGGGTGATCCAAAAATCTGTTTATCCTGCATTATGTAAAAATATGGTCTCTTCTTTGTGGGATCCTTGGGAGCCACAGGCCCTTTTACGTCTGAATTACTCATGTTTGTCTCCTTACGGCCATCTGCCGGGTCTTGGTTTATTTACAGTTACTATTCCTGAAGCCTCAAGGTTTTTAAGGAGAAGAAGTCTTGCTTCCCCAACCTTTTCAGGCTTAATCATATAAAAGCAATAGGTCTCAATAAGAGAAAACAGATTGCCCGTTCTTCCCTCAATCTTGAAGTTGTTTATTCCCATAGGAACGTATTTCTCCCAGATCATCTCCGGAGAAACAAAGGTTGAGTACTCCTGAATTGTCCAAATGCAGTTATGGTCACCATATTCGCAAGTCCAGGGAATTATCTTCTTTTGCTTTTCCTTGGGAAGCTTCCTGTTTTCAAGGGTTGTTCGCTGATTTATTGCTATGTTCTTGTAATGATCACCTCTGCGCTTACAATCAGGTACGCAGCAGGCATTTATGAGAACCTCAAGCTTTTCCTTGTGTTCTACTTTCTCAAGGATATCCCAGTGGTTGTTTAAGTTATAGTCCAAAACAACGTACTTATAATCCTTGTTCATCTCTTCGTTTAAAGCCTCAACATCGCGGATTTCCTTACATGTTGTGCTGTTAAAGGCATAGGAAGGGTACTTTTCTCTTAAGTATTTTTCCAGAATTTCTGAAAAAACCAATACCTCGTTCATGCCGTTATCTCCTACTTCCATAAGGAAATTGCAGTAGGGATCGTCTAAATCCTCCTCTGTGAGAAGAGGGTTTGTGAATGTATATCTGATCGGTATTTTCTTACCGTTTATTGTCTTAACCACATTTTTTACAAAAGATGCGTCACACTGGTCGTTTCCAAGGAAGCGTCCACCATTCCACAAAGCAAGTGGGAATGCACCAAAAAATGAAGCTATCTCTACTCCCTCTCTGAAGTACTCGGGATGCTGCTCCATCATGCTTATCCAAAACATATTTAACGGGAAATTATATCTTAATCCGGGTAAATGAAATTTAACTTTTGTCATGCCTAAAACCTCAAAAAGCTTGATAATAAGGTAAAAAGGGCGGCCAGTAAAGCGCCGCCCCTTCACTATTTATGCTAATACACACAAATCATTATTTGTTTGCATCATCAATATATGTCTTCCAAGTATCAGCAATTGCTTCAACCTGCTCAGAAACAACACAACCAGGTGTGATGTTCCAGATGAGCTGCTCACCAATGCTCATGTTAGGAATCATGCCGTGATAAGCAATTGTGCCGTGCTCAGGCTGAGTCATCATTGTGATTGTCTCATCTACAGCTCTTGTATCGAAGATACCGTTACGTGCTGTTGAGATGTTACCATTGAAGTCCTCATAGCCTTCAGGCTGATTTGTCCAAAGGTCCCATGCAAATGCAAGCTTCCAAGCCTTATCAGCATCGTAGCAAGCAGGGATTGCAACAGGGTTGTTTGACCATACGTTGATGTAATCCTTACCCTTAGGTCCCTTAGGGAACATTACGAAACCAACTTCGTCCTGCATATCCTCAAGGAAGTTACCAGGGCATCCTGCATACTCATCTTCAGGAAGGAATGCAGCCTGTCCGTTAAGGAACTGCTCTTTGTAGTAATCCCACTCAGCGCCCTCAGGATTAGCAACTTCAGCATCATACTTTGTGAACATATCTACTGTCCACTCAAGAGCTTCAAGTGTCTCAGGGTTCTCAAGGTCATATGTGTACTTGCCACTAGCATCCTTACCTACGATGTCGCCACCGTTAGAGAAGATAGCTACTGTTGTCATAACACCTTCGTTAAGTGTCATACCGTATACATCGATAACACCGTCGTTATCTGTATCACGCTGTACCTTTGAAAGAAGGTCTTCGAAAGCATCCCATGTCCATGTGCCTTCAGCCTGCATGTCATAGATTGATTCAGGATCGATACCAGCCTCTGTAAGAAGTCTCTTGTTGAAGTAAACACCGGTTCTGGGCTCTGAGAATCCAGCATACATAGCATAGATCTTGCCGTCCTTTGAATACTGATCATGAAGCTTGTTTCTCTGGAATTTGTCCTTTGAGAAATCAAGGCAGTCAAGAGATGAGAGGTCATACATAAGACCATTTGAAATAGCTGATGTGATAGCCGGATCGTCACGAAGGATCCAGATGTAGTTCTCGTCACCGCCTGTTGTAGCGTAGTCTACGAAATCTGCAGGTGTTGAACCCCAGTCAGAAATAGCCTGCTGCTTGATTGTGAAGTTGTAAGTCTCCTGAGCCCAATCTCTGTACTCCTGCTGAGCCTCTTCATAATCGTTAGCGGGTTCTGTCGGGTCGCCTGACCACCAGTCACGGATGATGATTTCCATACCGCCGAGATCGATAGGGTTACCATCAGCATCTGTCTTAACTTCCCAAATATCGCTACCTTCTGACTCTTCGCCAGCTTCTTCAGTTTCAGCTTCCTCAGCCTCTGCCTCTTCAGCAGTTTCTTCTGTAGCTGCTTCCTCTGTTGAAGTCTCTTCTGTAGCTTCTGTAGCTTCTGTTGATGTTTCAGTTGCTGTGTCGTCTGCAGGTGCGTTTGTGCTGCATCCTACAGCTGTCATTGTCATTGCTGCAAGTGTGATAGCAGCAGTAACCTTTTTTGTTAATGCCCTTTTCATTTTTATCCTCCTTTAAAGAAAGTGTATATAGAAGCCATTTGTCCTGGCGCATTCCCGGGTGCAACCGGGACAAATGGGCATTCCCATAAGAAACCTATATCTTCTCCGACCCCATTTTGGAGTGAATTACATCTTAATACCGGTGTTAGCAATACTCTCAACGAATGCGCGCTGTGCAAATAGATAAAGGATAATAAGCGGCATAATGATCATCAGTGTACCTGTAGCAAGGATACAGTTTGAATATGCAACAGATACTGTAGTCTTAACACCATTTATACGCTGGATATATGCACCAAGACTGTCGATGATACGTGAAAGGCTGGTACTTACAAGCTTTGTGTTTCCAAGGAACATTCTGGAATAGAATCCATCTGTCCACTGCCATACAAAGGCAAAAAGGAAACATGATGTGATAGGCGGCTTAGCCTGGGGAAGCATGATCCTTACGAATGTCTTAAGCATTCCGCAACCATCAACATAGGCTGCTTCTTCAAGATCTACGGGGAGTCCTCTAAAGAACTGTCTTATCATAAAAATATACAGACCATTCTTAAGTCCCATACATCCTGCACTCATCAGGTAGTAAGGAACAACAGAACCTCTAAGGTTAAGTGTACCACCTAAAAGCATTTGGAAGATGCCTAAAATATCAAAAAATCTAAAATGCAGGTGCAGTGAAGATGCGATTGTCTGCGGAGGAATAAGGATTACAAGGATTACGAAAGCAAACCACATTTTCTTAAGCGGGAATTCGAATCTTGCAAACCCATATCCAACAAGTGTACATACCGCAATCTGTAATACTGCGATTGAAAGTGAAATTATCAGCGAATTTATAAGTGACTGGCTATAATTCATAAGATTAGCTGCCAGCTGATAATTGGCTGTTGTAAAGTGTTCAGGAATCGCAATAACAATAGGATTATAGAGATCCTGCTCTGTCATGAAACTTACGGATATCTTATTAAGAATAGGCTGAAGGATCATAAAGCACATTCCGAATAACAGAATGAAACGAACTATGCTTACGCCTACATCCATGATTCTCTTCTTTAAAAGATAGCCACCTGATAAACGGTTTCTCTCCCAGAAGTCTCTCTCCGAATGATCCTTAGTATGCTTTTTTCCTTTTTCTTTGGCAGTAATATTCTGCTTCAGAGCTATATCAGTCATAGTAATAAACTCCCTTCGATATTACAAGAGATGTAATTCCCACAAATGCAAGAACAACTATAAAGTAAATCCATGACATTGCGGAAGCACTGCCATACTGCATCTGCTCGATCATTACCTTCTGGATCTTCTCGATTACTCCGTTGTCGGATCTCATACAGAAATCAACAACTGTGTATAACCAGTTAACCAGGAACAAAGAACTTATCATGGGGAAAGTAATCTTCCAAAGACTCTCCCACTTAGTACATCCTTCGATATCAGCAGCCTCGTACATACTTGCCGAGATACTCTGAAGTCCTGAAAGGAAGATGATGATCTGAATACCTGAAGAAATAGCTACATCATAGATGTTATCAATAACTTCAAATACTTTTTCATAAGCTCTAACACCGATACCGGCTGTTCTAAGGATATTTTCCAAAGCCGCTGTTACGCTGACACCCTGCGTTGATTGCTCAATTGTCTGAGCAAGGGTAGCCATAAGCTGGTTATTTGATTCCAGTCCCAGGATAACACCTGATGACAGGATAACCGGCAGGAAGAAAATCGCTCTCACAAGGGCTCTTCCTTTAAATTTCTGATTAAGTATCAGTGCCACAAAGAAACTAAATACGATGATTGCAAGTGAGTAAACCACCATTCTGGATAACTCTTCAACCAGAAGTCTTGTGAAATCGGGGTCTACTCTGAATGCGTATATGTAGTTTTCTAAGTGAGTCCATGTCTCTTTAAAATTGCCCGCGCCAAGTTCCACACTACAGAAACTCATATGAAATGACTGCCACAGAGGCTTTACCATGAATACCAAAAATCCAACGATAAAAGGTGATATGAAAGCATATCCTGCCTTAGCTTTTCTCTTCTGCAGTCCGACTATCTTTTTCTTTTTCTTTTGCTTTTCCATAAAACCATTTCCTCTCATCTGACAACCAGATAATCTCTGGCAGGAACAGTCTTTCCGTCCGGTGTCTGTGCATCACTGTATCCGTAATTTACATAGACATTTGTACCATCCGCGTACTGTGTACGGGATAAATCCTCACTGAGGTTTTCATGATCTGTCATTTCCTGATTGAAGGTATGTCCGAGCTCTTCGTTATATCTTGTGTAGATATCAAGCATCTTGTCCTTCCAGGCATCATATGTAGCACCGTAGTACTCTGTGTAAAGAGTCTTCTGTGTTGCAAATGAAGATTCTTTCATAAATGTGAAGTAAAGTCCTGCGCCGTATTCAGCACTGTAGAGAAGCTCATCAGCCTGATTTCCGCCAACATTGATGGACTTTCCTGTGTAATTAACCTTTCCATGTACAGCAAGCTGATAGAAAGGAATGCACTGATCAAGGATTGTGTACTCACTACCTCTTAGATCCATCTTGGTAACCATATCTGCATAAGGAACTGCATAATCATTACCCATGTTGATCATTATCGGTGTACCACTCTCAGACATAGCCTTGAGCTTTTCCTTCTGAAGATTCATTGTGCTCTGACGGCTGTGTGTGTTCTTTTTATAGAAATCTGATGAAAGATCCATTCCAAGGTCCTGGAATGCCACGCCGCTTCCGTACTTATTAGCTGCTTTCTGAAGATTGTCTACCATTTTAAGAGACAGATCTGTGTGAAGCAGATAATACAAGTGATCTGAGTTTTCTCTCTGAGCGTATGTTATATGGCTGTACTCGTAGAGCTTAGCCTGTTCCTTACTGATAAACTTGGCAGCATCTGTGTAAGAGAAGAAACCATCAAGGAGGTTACTGTCATATGCATACTGTGTTACACCGTTGAGGTACAGTTTTGCGTTATTCTCTTCACCTGTCTTAACCAGGTTCTTAAGATCTTTCTTACTTCCGAGAGCGCCAATTGTTTTTGCGGACTTAAGGATTTTCTGGTCAACACCACCATTGCACCAGCCTGTCAGCTTTACTGACATATTGCTTACACCGTTAGCACTTAAGTCCTTAATAATGTCTGAGGCTTCGTCGTAGCTTGTAAGCTTAAGTGGTCTTTTTACAGGAACACCAAGAATCTGTCTTACCTTGTCAATTGCTCCCACCATTTCAATTGCTACAGGAGCAGATGTGTCATCATTTAATGAAAGAGCATCACCGTACTCATTCTCAAGATACTTGCCATAATCCTTAGCCATATCTACATAGCTTCCGGAATTGATGAATCTGTATCTTCTTGTAAGTGTCTCATCGGGAAGCGAGGGTACATATTCAAATACATCACTGTTTGCGATATCACCTACATCGTACTGCTCTCTCTGGCAGATGCTGTAAACGGCATTTACATAGTTGTAACTGTTGTTCTTACCGCTTATATCAGCCTGAATTGATGCATAAGGACTACCCTCTTCAAGGATGCAAAGGAATGAATCATTTCCTTCTGCTACACCAAACACTCCATAATAAGCTCTTGTGTTGTGAACAACTGCATCTCTGCTAAGACACATATCCCATCCGTACACATTTGTGTAGTAACTACTCTGGGAAACCTTACCATTGTTGAAGTTGATTGTAGCTCCGCCTCCCTCGGGAACAAACATGTATCCCTCATCTTCAGTGCTTCCTGCACCGAAATACGGAAGAGGTGTAATTGTATAGATCGGGTTGTCCTTATTGTACTGAAGATCCTTCATAGGAACTTCAACAACCAGATCGTTGCCTTCAAGCTTATAAATAACACTGATGTTAAATACAGGCTTATCCGAACTCTTTGAGGAGAGATCAAGAGCCTTATTCTTCTGGAAGTCGTCATATGTGTATCCAACTTCTTCAAAGGCTTTCTCAATCTTCTTTCTTACGTTTTCCTTGGTCTTATCACGAAGAACGTAAATGATGTTATCAGCTAAAGAAGGATAACTTGCAAGAAGTTCTTCTTCATTGTCCTTCTTACCAAGATTGTTGATATCATACTTTTTGTAGTACTGCTGGATGAAGTTGACCTGATCCTTATCCATCTTGGAAAGCCACTCATCGAGCTCTGTTTCTGTGATTACCGGAGGGATAACATATTCCTTGATTACATCACCAAGGGAATAATCAACTCTGATCTGATCTCCATCCTGTGTAATATTGTAGATACCGTTTCCGGTACTGTATGCGTGTGTATTGTATGTAGTCTCAAGTCCTGTTTCTACTGCATAAGACATGATCAGTGGTGACTGAAGGTTTGCCTTTTCCTCAGGAAGTGCAACTGTGTCGTTTGCTGCATTCTCAGGATTTGATTTCCAAACTTTACCGGTTTCCTTAACAGTAAGTGAAAACTGTGTAGTTACAGGATCCATTTCAAGTTTTAACTTATCATTCTCAAGAACTACTGTATCCTCTCCGCCTTCGTAAGAATAAGGAGCGATTGCATTGCCTGTATCAGGTGCATTCTTGTAGTTTATGATAAACAAAACGGCTGCAAGAATTGCAATACAAAGTATTACAGGAACCGCAAAGCGTTTCGCTATTTTTATTATTGTAGATTTCTTTTTCTTTTCCATGTCTGCTCCCATCCGCGTTTCTTATAGTCGGAACAAAAATTCTTTGCCCAGAGATATGAAATAGGAAACTCCCTGGGAGATCATGCTGAAGAAAATCATCAAGATGAAGATCATAACCAGCATGGCGAAAAGTGATGCAACCGTAAACAGTATGTTCTTTCCTGCTGAGAATTCATGAATCTGACCCATAGCTGTTACGATAAGAACTGCCGCCCAAAAAAGGGATATGGCACTTACCATGGAGTAAAACTCTGCTTCATCAACAGTTACGAAGTTACTGAAAATCATCAACGGGAACTGTATAAGCGGATAAGGTGTAAGCGCATAACATGTTGCTATGTAAACCTGCCCCAGTCTTCCTTTTCCATCAAACAGTGTCGTTAATCCCCAGTTGCCTACAACCCACAGACATAGCGGGAAGAGCACACTCGCAATGTACAGGAAGACATTCAGGTCCTCCCAGTACACTCTATAGAATATGAAACTTGTGTACTTAAGCTTCATTACTCTTATCAAAAGTGTTAAAAAGAGTATTGTATTGGCCGCTGCGTAGGTTCCTCTCTTTTCATGTGTAAGATCCCAGAATCCATCCAGAGGATGAGAGATGCAATACAGAGCGAACTTCAGCGAGTCAAGATAATGGTCATATTTCTCTTTTGTAATTGCTATCATTATTCTTCCCCGTCCTAATTAGTTCCTGAAAATATCTGCTGTGTCGATTTCATGTTTGATCTTCTTATACTTTCCGATTCCTGATGGAATGAGGAAAAGTGCAAGAATTACAATTACTATGATAACTATGTGATCTTCTACCCATTCTTTTCTGTACTGCTTGTAAGCTTTTGAGTAGTTATCTTCATCATACTTAAGCTCGAAATACTCCATGGCTTCTTTATATCTCTTCTGACGAAGAAGTGATCTTCCGATTCCGATATATGCCAGATCGTAGTTACCATTCTGGTTCATTACTTCCTGCCATGCTTCACCGGACTCGGTGTATTTACCCTGATCAAACTGCTCTACGGCATTGTATACGAGCTGACCAAATTCTGTAGGTACAAGTACTGTGATGGAGTTATCCAGAGCATCTACTACATACAGATCATGACCAATACGGTCAATTGCTGTAGGTCTGCGGAAATATCCGTTCATATTACCATTTCCGCCAAATCCGAATACCATGTTACCCTGATCATCAAAACCGAAGCATCTACCTCTGTTTCTATCAAGGCACACATAGATGTCATTTTCCATGACAGTTACGTCAGTAAATATTGAAGGTCCTTCATATCCACCACCGGAACCCCAGTAAAGGTCACCCATGACACCCCATTCTCCGTTGCTGACAAGGATGTCATTACCCATAAGGTTCAGCTTTCTCACTGCACAATCTGTGTCAGATGCTTTTTCCTCATTAAGGGCCATTGTCGCATATATGAAGCCTTCATAGTCCATGAAGATGTTCTCATACTCTGTAGGAACGAAGGATTCCATCTTTGCTCTCTGTGCCTGAGATGCGAACTTTTTCCAGATATAATCTGTCCAGTCAAACTTAACCTTGGTAGCTCCTACGAATCCGGAGAAAGTGCCGTCAGCCTCATATTTGATAAGACCCTTGTTAATTCCTGTAGCTATACAATAAACACGTCCTGCTGTATCGATTGCCAGTTTCTTGGGCTGGAATACAAGGCTCGGATCAAGTGTATTATCATCAGGCTTTGTAAAAGCTCTTACAAACTGAAGATCCTTATCAAGCTTTAATACTCTGGCATTTCCCTGGTCTGCGATATAGAAGTCGCCTTCTTCTGAAACAGCTACATCAGTAGGATTGGAAAAGGTTTTTACATCGCATTCTCCTTCAAAAGAATCGATTATTCTCAAAACCTCAAGTTTTTCAGAAGAATCTCTCTTTAACTCGAGAATTCTGTTATTACCACTGTCGCAAAGATAGATTAAATCTCCGTAAGCAAATATTCCATCGGGACTCTTAAGGTTTGTTTCAAGACCTAAATCCGTACCTGTGAATACCTTACATACTGAGTAGAAATCCGGGCTTTCCTGAACATCGCCCCAGTAGTCGTAATTATAGGTGTATCCATATTCACCTGCGTATGCCGTTAAGGGAGTTGCGGTTATTACCAAAAATCCTGCAAGAACTGCTGCGGCTCCTCTTACGATTTTTTTCATAGTCTGCATAACTTACACCTTTCAAATGGTTTCTTTATCATCAATCCTTCAGACCGGAGCTTGCCATTGTCTCCAAAATCTGGCTCTGAGAGAATACGAAAATGAGGATCGGAACGATCATTACTACAACCAGTACGGCTGCACCCTGACCGGTTCTTGCGATACCACCACTCTGGATCTGCTGAAGTGCAAATACCAGTGTCTTTTTCTCCTCAGAATAAATGAATGTTGATGCTCTGTTATTCCAAAGGGCCTGTACTGAGAAGATGATAAGTGTCATCCAGGCAGGTTTTACGTTTGGCATTACAATTCCTGAAAATACTTTCCACTCGTTGGCGCCGTCAATCTTGGCAGCTTCAATAAGTGATGTCGGAAGTCCTTCCATGAACTGTTTCATAAGGAAAAGTCCCATGGGAGAAGCAAATGCAGGGATTATGATTGCCCAATAGGAATCAATCCATCCAAGTTTGTTAAGAATAATGTAGTTAGGAATCTGTGTAACATATCCTGTGAACATCATAGCTACAGTTACCAGTTTGAAAAACGTCTGGTTTCCGGGAAATTCATACTTCGCAAGTACGAAAGCCGCCATGGAAGCTATGATCAGGTGTCCAAAGGTTCCTACAAATGTGATAAACGCTGTATTGAACAGGTATCTTGAGAATGTTACCCAGGATTTTCCCATTGTTACAAACAAATCTGAGAAGTTATCCAATGTAGGATGCTTAGGTAATATCGTGGGCGGGAATTTAAACAACTCGTCCAAAGGCTTGAGCGCACTGCTCACCGCATAGATAATCGGGAAAGCCATTATCAAAGCTACCAGTATCAGGAACAAATAGAGGAAAAAGTCTCCCCAGATTGAACGGTTAGGTTTCCTCTTTTTGATCAGTTTCTTACGGTAAACCTGTTCCTTCTCTTCTTTTTTTAATTTCTTCTTGGTGTTTTCTCTACTCATGTCAGGTTCCCACTCTCCTCAAGAGACTTTGAATTGCTTTATTACATAAAATCATCATCAGGAACAGGATAGTTGCGATTGCACATGCATATCCCATTTCATATCTCTGTGAACCGTAGTCGATAAGATGCGCTACGATTGTTCTTGCTGCGTAATCCGTACTGGGGAATCCGCAGAGCTGCATTGTTACATCAGCTACGTTAAATGCCTGTGTGATTGACATAACCGCACCGAACATAAGCATAGGCTTCATGTTGGGAAGTGTTATGAACCAAAGCTCCTGCCAGCGGTTCTTTACGCCGTCCATGTATCCGGCTTCGAACTGGGATCTGTCTACACCCTGAAGACCAGCTACGAATGAAAGGAATCCTGATCCCAAGCTCATCCAGAGGATAACCAGCATACAGATAGGAAGCATATACTGAGGATTTACGAGCCAGAGGATCGGTGTATCAATTATTCCCCATTTCATTAAAAGAGCATTTACATGTCCGTAAGCATCACCTCTGAACAGTACGGCGAAGATTACGAAACAGTTTCCCGCGATTGACGGTGCGTAAAACACCATGACCGCTATACTTCGTACCCATCTCGGCAATTCATTTATCAGCCAGGCAAAAAGGAAGGACATTATATAGCCAAGGGGTCCGGTAATCACAGCAATCAATAAAGTGTTTTTCACACCGATTAGGAAGATATCGTCCTGCAGAATCAGGCTGATGTAATTCTGCAGTCCAATAAATCGCGGTGCTTCCAATACGTTGTAATATGTAAAACTAAAGTATATGGATGCCAAAACCGGAAAAACATAAAACATTGTGAACAAAATCGCGTAGGGTGCCAGAAAGAGATAGCACATTTTTCGATTTTTAGCCTTTTTATATGCCACCTTTGCTTCGTGCTTTCGCAAGGTGATATATTTTTGAAGATACTCTTTCATTCTTTCTCTCCTAAATTTCTCGGGATATTGTGCTCATGCCATTTGTTATTCCAGTGGCATTCCAAACTCTTTCCTCTTCTTAATGATCTCTTCATCAATGAAGATCGAGTAGTCAATTATCGCTTCACGGGAATCAACTTTGTCGTTTATAACCTTTCGAATTGCGTTTGCAATGTGTCGTCCGGTGAAGTATCCGCCGGGAACCTCTCTGATTCCAACGGTCTGATCCCACTGCTTATCAAGTACTTCTATATCATTTGTGCTCCAGGAGAGATTTCTGAATGCATCTCTGTTCGCTGTAGCATATCTTGCAGATGAACCAAGGAGTGCCTCGATCTCTCTACCAAATCTTACCTGTGTATCAGGCTCTGCCCACCACTTCATGAATTCCCATGACTTATTGCGAAGCTCTTCATCCTCTTCTCTGATCATCATGGTTGCACTACCTGTGATGAAGTCTGAACAATCTATTGTTCCGTCTGCCTGCTCTGTTCCGGGAATCAGTGTGAAATCCCAGAGACCTCTGATCTCAGGCGCTGATACCATAAGTGTGTTATAGGTTGAATAAGGAGCTACACCTATCGGCATCTCACCGGATCTGAATCTGCTGACGAAGTCATAAATTACAGGAAGACCATAGTCATTAAAGTATCTTACATACTCATCGAATGCCTTAACACCTGCCTCGGTATTAACCGTTGTCTTGGTGCCTGCCTCGTTGTACATATCTCCACCGTTCTGATAGAGAAGTGAAAAGTACATTGAAAGGTCAGGAGCGTTCGACATGATTGATGTTGAAGCTGTTGCTGTTGAACTGTTACCTGCTGCGGTAGGAATACCAACTGAGAGGTTGTGACCCTGAATTGTGGGCATCATCTCTATAAGTTCCTGCCATGTCTTAGGAGGCTCAAGTCCAAGCTCTTCAAGTACGTCCTTTCTATAGAACATAACGTTAAAGGTCTGTGTCTCAGGAACACCGTAAATGTGTCCGTCGAGACGGTACTGCTCGTATGAACTCTCTGAATAGTGAGCCATTACATCCTGCCAGCCATCGAACTGAGTAATATCCTCAGCTGCACCACGGAGCGCGTAGTTTACAGGCTGATCTGCACCTACGGAAAGAACTACGTTCGGTCCTCTTCCTGCAAGTACTGCATTAAGAAGTGCATCAGGAGCAACGATTTCTACGTTAACCTTAACTCCGGTCTCAGGTGTGAATGAATCATCTACCATTGACTTAAGGATTGTACCCTGGTCACGACCTGTAAGGATCCAAACCTTTACTACCTTATCTGAACCATTTGCATCATATACGTCACCGACTGAGTTATAGTCCACGAAGAATGATGCAACGAAAGATGCAACCTCATGTCCGGCTTTACTAAAGAAATTAGCCTTATCCTTCTTAGGTGTAACACCTGTTCCGCTTACTACCAGGTAGTCTACATCAAGCTTTGTATCACTCATGTTAAGTGATGCTGTACCAAGAGCTGTGATGTTATCCTTGAAGGATACGAACTCAGTTGTTATTTTCTGAGGCTTCTCAACAAATCTCTCAAGCTGCTGAGCTACTGTCTGTGCAGAAGCAATCTGATCTGCTTTCTGACCGGTAAACTCTGTCATTTCATCAACTATCCTGTAAAGACGCTTTGATTCAAGATCCATAGCTTCCATGATCTCAGGATAGGTTTTATCAATGTGATAATCTCTGTAGATATCCGGGTTAACACCTGTGTAAACCAGGATTCTTCTGTATATCTGATTAAGTCTGAAGGTTGAATCCTCAAGTTCCTGAAGGATATGACCAACACCACCAAGAGTAGCTTCAAGTCTTAATGTGTGTGTACCCTTTGTCAGATATATGTTGTAGGGTGTTCCGTTTTCATCTGCAAGTTCAAGGCAGTTCCAATCGTTTTCAAACGGGAAGGATACTTCATTAAGTTCATCAAAAGGAACCTCTCCGTCGATAAGAACCTTTCTACTTGATACAACGCCTCGTGAGTAGTTCTGGCGTCCCTTGATCATTATGTTATAAAGACCATCTTCAGGAACTTCCATATCCCACTCAATCCACTGCCCTGAACTTCTCCAGGTATCTCCTCCTACGTAGTTCAGAACTGTGTGTGTAACACTGTTAGGAACGGTTGTCGGTGAAGATCTGTCATATTTTGCATAAAGTGAAGATTCCGATCTTAATGTTGAATTTTCACCCTGGATTGTCTGAATGTAAGTCTTAGCTGCATCTGAGCCTTCTTTTCCGGCAACCTCTGCAGAATACTCTTCATAGGTCTTAGCCTTCTCAATTGCCTTTACCTGAAGCTCTGCGATAAGCATCGGCTCGTTCTCAGCTTCAAATGTAAGGATGTTCTCACCCTGTTCGAAGTAGAACTGGTATGGATCTGTGATGAATCCCATGTCATCTCTGAAGTAAGCTGTCTGCCAGTCAAATACCTCTTTCTGTGTAGGTCTTATCTCATTACCCTGATTGTCGACCTTAACATCTCCGCCATCTGCCCAGATTCTTGTGAATGTGATGTTCTTCGCATCTTCGAAAGGAGCTTCACCATTTATGAAAACTGATCTCTCAGCTGCAACACCTCTTGACTCAGGAAGATAGTACTTCATATAGAGGTAATACATTCCTGCTTTAGGAACATTGACTTTCCAAGTCACCTTAGAACCTGTTCCTGTGTAAAGAGCTTTTTCTACATCTCCCTCAGGATTGCCCTCTTCGTGAACCTCTCCCTCGCTCTCGACATCTAAAACGTCTACGTCGATTGACTCGCTCGGTCTGTCTGTATCAGCATGTCCGTTCAGGTAATTGGTATAAGTACCTGTTCGCTCCATACCCTCGACATCTTTTGTAAGATCTGTACCTTCGTATTTATCATGGAAGGTTTCTATCCCTCTCATGGATAACAGCACGCATATCACTGCGATGGCTGCTACCACACCAACTACTATTAATAATGTTCTGGAAGTCTTTTTCATGTTATCCACCAAAATCTTTTATTCCGCATCTGTTTCTGCAAATACCCAGAAACACGGTTTGGGTTCATATTTACTGTCAAATAGAAGCGGGCACTGTGACTGTCCCGTTTTGTTACCGCCGCCCACATTGGATCGGAACTGAAGCCATGAATACTTATCTATCGTTCCCCAGAAGGTCATTCCGGTAACTTTGGCTGCGCCGGAGTTCTGTGCTGACCTAAGTGCATAATATAGAAGATTGTACTGTTTTCTCATCTTCTCATATTCAGCATCCACAGATTCAGGATCTGAGCTGTCATACTGATCACTTGCTGATAAATCCCACTCTGTAATCTGTATGTTCTCAACAACCTCACCGTAGGCCTTGATCGCATTCTCGAACTCTGTGCTTGAAGGACCGCTTACACTGTAGTGTCCCTGCATTCCCATCGCTGTAAGTCTGGTTCCTTCTCCGGGAGCCCCCTCCTCAGCTTTTACTGCTTCGAGAAGCTTTATGATTCCGCCTCGCTTTTTAGTATCACACTCGTTATAGTCGTTGTAATAAAGCTCAAGGCTTTCAGGTGCATATTTATTTGCATATTTAAATGCATTTATAATGAAGCTTTCATCCTGATATACGTGCCACCAGCTTGAGTTGCCTCCGTGGGTGTCCTGTGAAAGGTCTTCATCAGGTCTCTCAGTATCTGTTCTGTAGGTTCCTGTTGAATCAGATATTGCTTCGTTTACAACATCCCATCCATAGAAGAGATCCTTGTACTTGCTATCCTCACCTACAAAATGCTCAAGCACTGACTTTATGTACCATTCCTGGCGCTTATCCATCACCTCAGCAGTTACATAAGGCTTTTCCTTATCGTAGTCTTCATGGAAGAACCACTCAGGTGTCTGTGAATGCCACAGAAGTACATGTCCTCTGACCTGTAATGACTGATCCGGATGAGTCTCATTCCATTTGAGGATTTTATCCAGGATCTTTTCCGGATTCTTAAAACTCAGAACCGGAACTGTTATTGTCTCGCCGTTAAGCTCTACTTCTTCAGTCCCCGGACACTTTGCATTGCTGTATCCGAAAAGTGAATCCGGTTTTAATTCATTTCCAAGCGTTACGCAATTGAAATGCTTTGTTACTATATTCCAGTTTTCAATGTCCCAGGGTTCCTGTCCGGTGATCGCACAACCAAATCTGCAACCCATTGTTTTTTCTACGCTGTCTTTTAGTGCAGGAATGGTGTCTTCCTCGCTTTCTGTATCAGTTTCCTCTGTATCGGCAGTGTCTGCCTCTTCAGTTTCTTCTTTATTATCTGTTTCTGCAGAGCCTTCTATATTATCTGCATCTTCTGTCGTGCCTTCTTCCATATTTGAGGCATTTTCAGCAAATTCTTCCAAAGATTCATCTTTTTTATCTGACTCTTCAGATGTTGCGGTATTTTCATCCGCTATATTTGTTTCAGTAGTACCACCTGTTGAAGATTGTCCGCATCCTGCGCCGATTATTGCTGCTGTTGCCAGCAATACCGCCGCGCCAATCTTCCGGCGCATTATAAGATCATATTTCTTCATGAAATATTCCTTTCTACTTCTCAAAATTTGCTAAAAGTCTTTAAAGCTATGCTGTTACTAAAGCATAGACGTTTACGGCATATTGTGCTTATCACATTTTGCTTTTCCATACGCGCTTATTGCTATATACTTTCCAAAAAATCCACTCTTCATTTGTGAATATTGCACAATGCATTATTGCTGCTATCAAGTTTTGTTTATAATTACTTTATAGATGATACATAATTCATTCATAATCGCAAAATTTGAGAACCACTATTTCCTACATTAATCTTCCATTTTATTGCTAAATGCTTCTCAATTATTGCTCTTTGCAGTACGAAAATTTGAGCAATTTCTTGTATGCATTTCACAAAGTTGCTAAAATAGGGCGTTTTCTATTTACTATTCCCCGCAATATATGCTAAAGTACGAAAATATAAGATTGCGTTTCGCAATTATTGCATAGGTAATGCAAATATCTGTTTATCAGATTTTGAGATTTTAAGAGGATGTCATGAAGAACAAGAGAGAGAACCTTAATCTGAATTTTTATCAGCAGAATACTGACTTCCGTAACAGAGTTATGGTTGCCGAGAAGGAGAACAGTATCTTCCCTAAGGATGCTTCTGTCCGCATATGGTACAATGTGCAGACCAGCGATTATCTGCCCCATTGGCATGATGCTATGGAAGTAATTATTCCTATAGAGAATCATTATGATGTTGATATAGATAACGAGCCTCATCATGTGCTTCCCGGAGAGATCCTCATGATATCTCCCAGAAAGATGCATCACCTGCATGCTCCTGAGAACGGCGCACGTTTTATCTGTCTCTTTAATGTAGATTTCTTTTCACAGGTAAAAGATTATACAGGTATGCTCTTTGTTAAAAATAGCTGCATTCACATCACTCCTGAGACCTATGCACCTGTTTACAGCGAGATTTACGACCTCTTTACACAGATTTGGAATGAATATTTCCAGAATACTGAGTTCTACGAGTTCTCAATATATGCCAACCTTCTGCAGGCGTTTACTCTGCTCACCAGATGTCAGCTCAACCAGATCCATCTATTTACAGAGAGCAGCCCTAACAAGCGCAGAGACTACTTCACAAGACTTAACGGCGTTCTTGAGTACATTGACGAGCACTATACTGAGGATCTTACACTTGATGAAGTTGCGGACTTCAGTGGTTTCTCCAAGTTCCACTTCACAAGACTGTTCAAGGAATATATGAACTGTACCTTCTATGATTATTTGATCGGCCGCCGTATCAAGGCTTCCGAGATCCTGCTCTCACAGCACGAACTGTCAATAACAGACGTAGCCCTGCAGGCAGGCTTTTCAAGTATTTCAACCTTCAACCGTACCTTCAAGACGAAGAAGGGCTGCACCCCGGGTGAATATCGAGCTCTGTTCAGACATGGCAAGGAAGGTTCCGCTGATGGAGCTGTATCAGAAGAGGATGCAGTAGCTACAAGAATCATTTAAAATATCACAAGCCCGGAAGACCTGGTGTTTTCCGGGCTTTTTCAATTCGATAACATGTGTTTCTCTTCCTATGACGTTTTTTAGTCAATACAACGTAAAATGTATCGTTGCGAAAATAAAAAACACCGTCTCGGCGATTGCCAAAACGGTGTTAAAAATCAGGTAAAAATTTTAATTCGATTTCTTACTTGTGTAGTTGCATACGAAGCTTTAATAAATTTCATATTTAAATTCAGAAAATGCTGCTTCGCCACCGGATTCCTTCGTACTAAACATAAACAATGCAAAACGGCAGCCAACAAAATGAGCCAGTGTAAATTTTAAACTCTTTGAAAACGGAACCGGATTGAACTCCTTTTCAGAAAGCTTCCTGTAGAATACTGTTGCATTTCCTACAGGCGCAAATGTATTCGCATCAAATCTTAACGCATATGCCTTCTCATTTCCAAGTGACTGTCTGAATTTCTCAACCTCTTTTCCCTCTTCATTGGAAATAAGAATAAGGTCATTCCCATCAACAGTCTTCTCAATAGCCAGATAACAGAACTCTTCAAATAAAATCCCAAGGCCTGCTCTATCACCAACCTTCAGATCTTCAACGTTTACAATAACACTCGCTCTGCTTCTAGGCAGCGTCATACGCTGGGTTAGCGTGTTTATGACCTGATCGAACTTATCGCAAAGTCTGTCTGTTTTAATGAGCAATCTCTTCTTTTTAGTGTCCTGCTTAACAAGAGATACCTCCGGCTGATGATTGAACTGCCAGAAGCTCCTCATTCCGAAGCTGTCAAACTCGGCATTATCGGTTTTTCTGCCTTCTGCTACGTCTGAAATCTTAGCTCCCTCGCTGAAATCATCACTTCCAGCAAGAGGAATATACTCATGATCCGGATTCGTATTGCAGATTTCAATCTCTGCAGGAAGCTTCCCATTCTCATCTATATAAGGAATAGCTCCCTTCCATCTAAGAGGAAGTAAAAATGGTGTTCTTCCAACTCCGCCTCTGTCCTGAAAGAGCATGGTAAACCAGTGCCCGTCGGGTGTATCCACGATACCGCCCTGAGCAACGCCCTGTCCGAAATATCCCATATCATCACAGAAAATCTCGCCTCCATGGAATTCACCTTCCAAAGAAGAAGCAACGAAATAGTTCTGTGTTCGCATCCATCTGTCCGGCAAAGAATGAATAAGGAACAGATAGTACTTATCATTTATCTTGTAAAAATGGCAACCCTCATATCCAAGACGTTTATTGCCCACGTCCTTCACAAGCGTTCTCTGAAGTCCGCCCTCCTTAGGACCCTTCAGGTCGCTGTCCAGCTCCACAAGCTTAATCTCGGTATTGCCAAAGGCAACAAATACTCTGTCCTCATCAAACAGAATGCTGCCATCATGATAAAAGCCCTCAATATACTGTTTTTTCCAAGGTCCTGTAATTGAATCGGCTTTATATAAATACGTTTTTTGTGTGTCATTAGCCACAAATATCAAATAAAAGCAGTTGTTATGGTATCTAAGACACGGCGCCCACATACCTTTTCCGTAAATGCCTACCCCATCGGTAAGACATTGTCCCTCTGTGCTATCGAGTTTATCATACACATAGGCAGCATGCTCCCAATGGAGAAGATCGTAAGACCTTAAGATCTCACATCCCGGAAAAAAATGCATGGTTGTTGAAGCAAGATAGTACACATCCCCCACACGGATCACGTCTGGATCCGGATAATCCGATGGAATTATCGGATTAATTGTCCCCAAAGAAACTTTTTCTTTAATCATTTTATAAATCTCCAAGAAATCATATCGTAATCTTTTCCTACAAAGGTGAAGAAAAGATCATGCACTCCGTCAGGATTCATCTCAAGTGAGGCGAAGGTATTCTCAACCTCGCCATCTGTATCTTCAACCGGAACGTATGCAAGAACCGGTCCCTCAGGTGAATCAAGGCTGACTCTCACTGCTCCGGTACCTCTGCCCTTATATTCGAGGCTGACCTCGAAGGCTCCGCCGTTACCGAAATCTGCGCCTGTAACGCTAAGCCAGCTTCCATCCACTATTCCAGTCACGATCATATCTCCGGATCCGCACTCCTCAGCTGTATCGCCATACTGAACAGTATCAATTCCTGAGCAGTTGGACATTGTTACAGCCTTAACCTCTTCATAGGGATTCAGGTATGATAGCTGCTTTACACCTGCTTTTGTTCCCTTTGAAACAGAAGGCGCATTGTCCTCTATCTGCAGAACATCTATATTAGTGCTTCTATATCCGCCGAGCTTGCCCTTAGCTTCCTCAAGAATTCTGGAATGGTATGTGATGTACCACTGATTCTTGAACTCAAACATGCAGTGATGATTGTTACCACCAAGGCCAAAGAAAAACTGAGGATTCTTCAGTACAGGCTTATAATGCTTGAAGGGTCCCATGGGCGAATCTGAAACAAGTGTTATTATTTCGCCCTGCTCAAATCCTCGCTCTTTCTCTGCTTCAGGAGTCATGCTGAAGTTTGAGCAATATGAATAGTAATACTTTCCACCCATCTTATTGATGCCTGAATCCTCAAACAGATAAGCAACATTCTCTATAGGCTGCGGATCGCCATCAAGGCTTATCATGTCCGCTCCAAGCTTTACAACTCTGGCTGTGCCGGGATTTGAAGCCTTTTCCGGGCAGGGAACGCCGCCACCAACATACAGGTATGCACTTCCATCATCATCCATAAGAACTGCCGGATCGAAAAGCCATGTAACCTCAGCGCAGTTAGGAGTCTCTCTTGAAATAAGAGGTCCGTTAATAGGATCTGTGAAAGGCCCTACCGGGCTGTCAGCTGTCAAAACAGCTATTCCGTTACCATTATTGGCAAAATAGAGGAAAAACTTGTCCTTTCCATCAATATTCTTATAAGCTGCAGCCGGAGCCCATGAATTAGCTCCCCACTTTGCAGCGCCTGTTTCTGATGCAGCGTAGATTGTTCCGTGATCTGTCCAGTTAACGAGATCTGCTGAGGATACCACGTTGATCTTATTGATATTTCCGTAGGTATTCTCCTTAAGCTCACAATTCTCGTCATACATCGGATCATCACCGGTCATATAAAGATAAATCCTGCCATCATATACAAGAACATATGGGTCTGCACCATATCTCTGTGTCATTACAGGATTGTGATCTGAATACTTTTTATAAGCAGGGCTGAGCTTTACTCCCTTAAACATTTCTTCCATTGTACTTACTTCTAAAACTTGCATTATTACCTCCCGAATCTTGCGAATGACGCAAAACCCTATGTTTATCCCAATTTAATGTAATTTTATTGTTATAGGGAACATCTTTCCACAAAGTAATTGCTGATTTTTTTGCATTAATTGCGTAGTACATAGCAATCTTTAGAAGCTAAATAGCAAGATTCGCATAGACCTTCAAAAACCTATGTAGCTAAAATCAGAGTAGAGATTAGGTATATTAAGAAACTTTTTCTATATGGAGGATACAAGGTATGTTAAGACAGACAAAAGTAGAGAACGGCGAGGTCAGAGGCCTTCCCGGCTCAGACCCGAGAATTACCGTATATAAAGGTATTCCCTTTGCAGCTCCGCCTGTAGGCAAAAACAGATGGCGTGCACCCCAGCCCTGTGAAAACTGGGACGGCGTATTAGAAGCCTATGAATTTGGACCTATTTCCGTGCAGGATACTCCCGGTCTCGGAACCGATATTTACTGCAAGGAATGGCACGTAGATCCAGAGATTCCCATGGATGAGGACTGCCTCTACCTCAATGTATGGACACCTGCAAAGAAGACCGACGAGAAGCTTCCCGTACTTGTATGGTACTTTGGTGGCGGATTCCAGTGGGGCTACACAGCAGAGATGGAATTTGACGGTGAAAAGCTCGCAAGACGCGGAATCGTCGTTGTAAGCGTAAATTACCGCTTAAATCACCTGGGCTTCTTAGCTCATCCAGAAATTACCAGAGAAGCACCCCAGGCACCCGGAAACTTCGGTCTCCTTGACCAGAAGGCCGGTCTTGAATGGGTTTACAGAAATATAGCAGCATTTGGCGGAAATCCCGACCAGATCACTATTTCAGGGCAGTCCGCAGGTGGCGGCAGCACAATGCATCAGCTTGCATGCGATGATAACTTTGATAAGATCAAGGGTGCTGTTGTTATAAGCGGTATGATCCACAATCCAAAAATGACAGAAGATATTTTTAGACCCCTGAATTTAACTGAGGCTGAGAAGCTTGGTGAGGAATTCTTTGAATTTATCGGTGTAAAATCTCTTGAAGAAGCAAGAAGCATTGATGTATTTACACTTAGAGAGAAATATGGTGAATTTGCCCAGAATCATCGCAGAATGTTCCCCTTCCAGGATTGTGTTTTCTGCAAGGAGGATCCTGCGATCAAGTTCCTTGAAGGACGAAATGCTCCCGTTCCTGTTATTTCAGGAAATACTTCCGATGAATTCCAGATTGATGGTGAAAGCAGCGTTGAATCCTCAGTTAAGACTGTTTTTCTTGACGCTGAAAAGAACGGCAGAAATCAGAACCACTACTATTATAGATTCGATCCCGATATCCCGGGCGAGGATACACCCGGAACCTTCCATTCAGTTGACCTCTGGTTCTTCTTTGAGACACTTGGTAAGTGCTGGAGACCTATGGAAGGCCGTCATTTCAAGCTTGCAAGACAGATGTGCGATATGTTCGCCAACTTCATTAAAACAGGCGATCCTAACGGAAAAGGCTGGGACGGCGAAGATCTTCCCGTTTGGGAACCCTATACAGACAAAAACCGCGCCGAGATGGTATTTGACGGTAGAGGCGCTGTTCCTCAGAAGGAAGGCGGCATAAGACTTGGAATCACAGGTAAAAAGCAGGCTCTTAACCCCTATCTCCCTTCCTGGGAATACATTCCGGATGGAGAGCCCTATGTATTCGGTGACAGAGTTTATGTATACGGTTCACACGACCTTTACAACGGCGAAACCTTCTGCCTTGGCGACTATGTATGCTGGTCAGCTCCTTTAAACAGCCTTGGAGACTGGCATTATGAGGGTGTTATCTATCCTAAGACTGCAGATCCGCTCAATAAGGACGGACATATGTGCCTCTATGCACCTGACGTTACAGTAGGCCCGGATGGCAGATATTATCTTTATTATGTACTCGATAAAATATCAATTGTTTCTGTTGCAGTATGCGATACTCCTGCAGGAAAATATGAATTCCTTGGATACGTTCACTATCCGGACGGAACAAAGCTTGGTGAAAAAGAGGGTGATGAGCCTCAGTTTGATCCCGGTGTTCTCACAGAGGGCGATAAGACTTATCTGTTCACGGGCTTCTGCGGACAGGGCGATACCTCAAGACACGGCGCTATGCTGACTGTGCTTGGTCCCGATATGCTCACAGTTGAAAAGGCTCCTGTGATCGTTGCTCCCGGCAGCTGCTATAGCAAGGGCACAGAATATGAAGGACATGCCTTCTTTGAAGCTCCTTCCATCCGCAAAAAGGACGGAAAATACTTCTTTATCTACTCCTCAGAGGTTATGCACGAGCTCTGCTATGCTACCTCCGACAGCCCGGAAGGTCCCTTCTCCTATGGCGGAGTTATCGTAAGTAACTGTGACCTTCACATTGATTCCTATAAGGATGCTTCAATGTCCATGGCCTGCGGCGCAAATAACCACGGAAGTATGGTTCAGATAGGCGATTCCTGGTATATCTTCTATCACAGACATACAAATAACACCTGGTATAGCAGACAGGGCTGTGCGGAGAAGCTTGAATTCAGACCTGACGGAAGCATAATACAGGCTGAAATCACCTCTTGTGGCCTAAATAACGGTCCTTTAACAGATATAGGTGAATATCCTTCATACATCGCTTGTAATCTGTTTACAGAGGCACATGAAATATATGTAGGTAAGAAAGGCCCCAGAGTTGTTCAGGATGGCGGTGATGGTGACCGTGAGATCGGATATATCAGACAGCTTGGAAATAACTCAACAGCAGGCTATAAATACTTCGATATGAAGGCTGTCAGTGGTCTTAAGATCAAGACCAGAGGATATTTCAACGGTAAGGTTCAGGTTAAGACTAAGTGGGACGGCGAGGTTCTCGGAGAAATTGATGTTAATTCTCAGAACATCTGGACAGAGGGTACCTGCAGCTTTACCCCGATAACAGGCGTAAATGCCCTTTATCTCACCTTCGTAGGAAGCGGAAGCTGCTCCCTTAAGAGCTTTGAGTTTATACACTAATAAAAATTCCGGCCCGCATTTAGTGGGTCGGAATCGTATTTTAAATAAAAAACCCGCGGCATTGGGGAATGCCGCGGGTATTCTCTTACTAACGCTTATTTAAAAAGAGTAAGTATAACCTATACTATATCAACCCTTTACACCACCAAGTGTAACACCACCAACGATGTATCTTGAAAGGAGAAGATATACAACAATTACAGGGAAGATTGAGAATGCGATCATTACATAAACCTTTCCCATATCGAACTTCAACCAGTCTGCTGCACGAAGCTGTGCGATCAGAATAGGAAGTGTCTTCTTTGTATCTGTGTGAAGTACAAGTGCAGGTGTGAAGTAGTTATTCCAGCTGCTTACAAATGTGAAGATAGCCTGAACAGCGATAGCGGGTTTCATAAGCGGTACTACAATGCTGTTAAAGGTTCTGAACTCACCTGATCCATCAATTCTTGCTGCCTCGATAAGTGAAAGAGGAAGTGTTGAATCCATGTACTGCTTCATATAGAAGAATACAGAAGGTGCTGCAATTGCAGGAATTGTAAGCGGGATAAATGAATCATCAAGTCCCATCTTGCCGATCAACTGAAGGAAACCAAGCGCAGTAACCTGTGCAGGAATCATCATGACCATAAGAATGAAGGTGAACATAAATTTCTTAAACTTGAAGTCGTATGCATGGATTGCATAAGCTGTCATAGTTGAGAAATATGTTGAAAATACTGCAGTAACAACTGCAATCAAAAGTGAGTTAAAAATACCATTAAATATAGGTAATGTACCATTTTTAAGGTTAGTCCAGTTTTCAATAAGATGAGTACTGGGTATCGCTGTAAATCCTCCACTAAGCTCCTGATGAGATCTGGTTGCATTGATAAAAAGAACATAAAACCAGAACAGGCAGAGGAAAGTTACAAGGCCCAGCACGATATATGCAATTATTCTTCTGACACGGATAGAAGCACCATTTTCCTTCTGTCCTGCCATTAAGCTTGTATTCGCCATTACTGCTGTTGTAGATGCTGACATATTATAATCCTTTCTTATACTAACGATAACAGATGTTGTTAATCTGTATCAGTCTTATTTCTTTTCAGGTGAAGCTGTAAACTTAAATACTATAAGGCTGAGTATACCTGTTATGATGAACATGAATACTGAAAGCGCGCCACCAAGACCATAGTTCTTGCTGAACAGATGCTTATTCAGATACATGATCAGTGTCATTGATGAACGCATCGGATCTCCGGTTCCGTTTGTAAGAATCTGAGGAACATCGAACATCTGAAGTCCACCGATAAGTGATGTAATCATAACAAAGATAAGAATAGGCTTGAGCAGCGGTAATGTAATTTTATAGAAAATCTGAGTAGCTGTAGCTCCGTCAACCTGAGCTGCCTCGAAGAGTGAAGGGTCGATACCCATCATTCCTGCCATCAGAAGAATCGTCGTATTTCCAAACCACATAACACAGTTCATGAATGCTACAAGTGAACGAACTGACCATACGTGTGACATGAACTGATATGCTTCTTTAATTACTCCAAGCTGTAAAAGAAGTGAGTTGATCGGGCCAGTGTTTGCAAACAGTGTGAAGAACAGCATTGAGAATGCTGATGCCATGATAAGGTTAGGCATATAAATAACTGTTTTGAAAAATCCCTGTGCCTTAAGTCTCAGTGAAGGATCTGTAAACCATGCACCAAGAAGAAGTGAAAGAATGATCTGAGGTACAAAGCCCATAACCCACATAATGAGTGTATTGACTGTGTAAGTCGGCAGATCGCCGTTTGTGATAATTGTTAAATAGTTCTGTAATCCTACGAAGTTAGGTCCAACCTGTGTAAGACCTGAACGGTAATTTTCAAAAAATGAATTATAGATTGTTGATACAAGCGGTATCATCTGGAAAACAAGGTAAACAACAACAAAAGGTATAAGAAAAATGTATCCCCACTTATTGTAGCTTACTACTTTACTCTTTTTTTTCATAAGCATCCTCTTTCTATCTTTTCCAAAAAATTGGGTGTTTAGTCTTTAAATAGTTAAAATTTTTCATTATACAGGGCGCAGTGGATAATTCCATGCGCCCTGCTTAAATTCCCCTAATAATCTAACCTACAGGCTTTAGCCTATATTTTTTAGTTATTAAATCAGTCAGCTGTAACCTCAGGATACTTCTCAACTACAGCCTTCTTGAACATATCAAGTGCCTCGTCAAGAGTAGCATTGCCTTCGAAGTAGTTCTTAGCTGCGTTCTGGAATGACTCGTTACATCCCTGATCGTATGCGGAAAGGTTTGAAAGGTCAACCTTCTCAGCACCTTCTGCAAGCTGCTTGTAAGGGTTCTGGCCACCAAGAAGTGCAAGGTTACCTGAATCATCAGCAGCGAGCTCTGCAAGAACTGTCTTGCTGTTTACACAGTCAGCATCAGCCTGAGCAATCTCTTTAAGAACGTCCTTGTCAGTTGTCATTGTAAGGATGATATCCTTTACAAGACTGGCATTGTCTGTACCTGTTGCTGCGCAGATCCATGTGCCGCCCCAGTAGTATGACTGCGGTCCTACACAGTATCCCCAACCACCGTTGTTAGCGATTGTGCCGTCCTGATCAGCGTCAAGGCAGAAGTTGAAGAACCAAGCGGGTCCAAAGTAGCAGAAGATCTTTCCATCGGGAGTCTTACCCTTTGCCCAGTCATCGCCCCAAAGGTCATATGTGTTCTCAGCCTTAGCGTCTACAAGTTCCTTAGAATCGTTGATCCAGTTCATGAGGTTATCATCGATAACAAGCTTGCCATCCTGTACCCACTTACCAGATACGTTGTTTGAATATGTACGATATGTGTCGTTTACAGAACACATTGTGTAGCCCTTTTCCTCAGCAGCCTTAGCTGTCTCAACGTACTTATCCCAATCAGCTACAGCAGCCTGTACTTCATCGGGATCGTCTGTGCCAAGAACTTCCTTAGCAGCATCACGGTTGTAGATAAGACCAGCTGAACAAGCCTGCCATGATGAGCCCTTAAGCTTACCGTTGCTATCTGTAACGATTGCCTGTGTGTAAGAATACTGATCAGCAAGGTCAGCATCTGTGATGCCAAGATCAGCCATAGGCATTGTGTAATCTGTATCTACATATTTAAGTGCGTAGTCAGCCTCAACAAGGAAAAGATCGATCTTTTCGTCTGCAGCTGCGCTATCCTGCTTAAGAAGTGTCTCATCAAGGTTGTTCTGATAAGCATTGTTCTCACTGGGAGTGATGTTCCAAACTACATCAACATCACCGATCTTACCGTGAGTAGCGTCAACCTCTTCATATCCCTTATAGTGGTCTGTAAGTCTTGACTTGAACTCTTCGTTCCAAGCATAGATGTTAAGAACCTTACCCTCGTCAGCTGCAACCTCTGCTGTAGCTTCCTCAGTTGACTCAGCAGCATCCTCTGTTGCCTCTTCTGTTGTCTCAGCAGGAGCCTCAGCAGCATCTTCTGTTGATGCTTCCTCAGCGGGTGCTTCTGTTGCAGGTGCAGCATTGTTTCCGCCACAACCAGCGATCACGCCAGCTACCATTGTTGTTGAAAGTAATACACCAAGTAACTTTCTTTTCATGAAATTGTACCTCCCGTTTCATTTAATAATGAAAATGATTAGTTGTATATTTAAAACAGCTTCTGCTGTCTTAAACCGTTATGAAATAAGTCTTTTGACTGTTTCGCCCTCATTGAGGTGACCAGGAACAATAACCTGTTCACTGAGAGTCGTTCGTGGATTCTCTATGGAATCAATAAGCTTCTCAGCTGCTTTCCTACCAAGAAGATCTGTATCCTGAACAATTGTTGTAAATTGTGGACTGTACTTCATTGCTATATCAATTCCGTCATATCCGGCAATTGAAATATCATCTGGTATTCTTAATCCCTTCTGTTTAATAGCATTTATGCCTCCAAAGGTGGCAAAATCATCGGGATATAATATGCAAGTTGGTCTGTCACTTAATTCCAAAAGTTTCTCTGTTGCCCTCTGAGCACCTACAGTGTCGCGATATTCAACCTCAAGTACATACTCATCCGGGATCTCCAGGCCAAGGTCCATCGCGGTTTTGTAAAAGCTCTTTATACGGCTCTGAGTAACTGCTGAATCCGAACCATGGATATAGGCGATTTTCCTATGTCCCATTTCATAGATATATGTAAGCAGATCCTTAATGCCCATGACGTTATCCGATATAATAGCGGATCTGTCATTGAACACATGGTCAATGGTAACGACCGGTATGTTTCCTCTTACAAGCTCCTCAACTTCAGGCTTGTAGAAGTCAACACAGGCTATTGCCACGCCGTCGAAGTTTCTGTATCTCGCATGTGCAAGATATGACATATACCCCTGAGAACTTCTGTTATTACTTATAAAGGTAAGGTCGTAACCTTTCTCCTCAATCTTCTTTTTGAAGCTTTCGATCACTCTGGCGAAATAGTTATGTGTCAATCCGCTCTGTGAGTCATCCATGAACAAAAGTCCTATATTATATGTACGATTAGTTTTTAACGCTTTAGCTGCAAAATTGGGAAAATATCCCATTGCCTCTGCTGTTTCGCGAACAAGATCTTTTGTTTCCTGGCCGATGTCGGCCTGGTCATTTAATGCTTTTGAAACTGTTGCGACAGATACCTTGCACGCGGCTGCAATATCTTTCAATGAAACTCTTTTACGTGCTGACATCTGTCCCCCTTAATTTTCCTAAAACGTTTTCGTAACTTGAATATACATCACATTTTCCATGAAATCAATATATTATTTTGATTTTGTTGTGCATATTGTATCTTTTTGTGATTAATTTACAAATTTAAACTTAAATAATTTTATATTTTTCATAAATTTACGGTTAATACCGCTTATTTACTTAAACGCAGCGAAAATTTTCCTGTTTTTAAGCTTCCCTGCTACATTTAAAAATGTCTTGAAATGTAGGAGTTTACACTATATAATCACTTTAGCAAACAATTCTTAATCGTTTAAGATTTTTTAGGAGGAATATCGATGAAATACGGATTTTTCGATGACAGGAATCGTGAATATGTCATCACTACACCAAAGACTCCCCTGCCCTGGATTAACTACCTTGGCAATAAGGATTTCTTTTCACTTATTTCTAATACATGTGGTGGCTATTCTTTTTATAAGGATGCAAAGCTTCTTCGTCTTACAAGATATCGTTATAACAACGTACCTTATGATAACAATGGTAAGTACTTCTATATTAAGGATGGCGAGACAGTTTGGAATCCCGGCTGGCAGCCTGTTAAGACTGAGCTTGATTCCTACGAGTGCCGTCATGGTATAGGATATAGTAAGTTTACATCTGAGAAGAACAGTGTTAAGGCTTCTGTTCTTTCCTTCGTTCCCATGAATGATACCTGCGAAGTATCTCATGTAGAGCTTACAAATAACGGCTCTTCAGAGAAGAAGATTCAGCTTTTCTCTTATGTTGAGTGGTGTCTGTGGAACGCAGATGACGATATGAAGAACTTCCAGCGTAACTTAAGTACCGGTGAAGTTGAGATAGTAGATTCTACTATTTTCCATAAGACAGAGTATCGTGAGAGAAGAAATCACTACGCTGTATATTCAGTAAATACTAAGGTTGATGCCATCGACACAAGCCGCGATGCATTCCTCGGTTTATATAATGGTCCTGATCATCCGGACGCTGTATTTGCAGGAAAGCTTACAAACTCTGTAGCAAGCGGCTGGTCACCCATCGCAGCTCACCAGATCGACGTAACACTTGCTCCCGGTGAGACCAAGACCTTCAACTTCGTTCTCGGCTATGTTGAGAATCCTGAAGATCAGAAGTGGGAATCACACGGAATTATCAATAAGAAGCCTGCTAATGAGCTCCTTGCAAAGTATCAGTCAGATGCTGATGTTGAGAAGGCTCTTGCTGAGCTCAACAGCTATTGGGATAACCTCCTTTCCATCTACCACATCAAGTCAGGTAATGAAAAGGTTGACCGTATGGTTAATATCTGGAACCAGTATCAGTGCATGGTTACCTTCAACATGTCACGTTCTGCTTCCTACTATGAGTCCGGAATCGGCCGTGGAATGGGCTTTAGAGATTCTTGTCAGGATCTTCTTGGTTTCGTTCATCTCATTCCCGACAGAGCAAGAGAGCGTATCATCGATATCGCTTCTACTCAGTTCCAGGATGGTAGCGCATACCACCAGTACCAGCCCCTTACAAAGAAGGGTAACTCAGACATCGGTTCAGGATTTAATGATGATCCGCTGTGGCTGATCGCAGGTACCAGCGCATATATTAGAGAAACAGGTGATATGTCAATCCTTGATGAGTCTGTACCTTTTGATAACGATATGAGCGTTGCTACACCTCTTATGAACCACTTAAAGAGAAGCTTCGATTACATCGTTAACCACAAGGGTCCTCATGATCTGCCTCTTATCGGACGTGCAGACTGGAATGACTGCCTGAACCTCAACTGCTTCTCAGCTCATCCCGGTGAATCCTTCCAGACCTTTGGTCCCAGCGAAGGCCCTGTTGCTGAGTCAGTATTTATCGCAGGTATGTTCGTTAAATATGGTGAAGAATACGCTCAGTTATGCGAGCTTAAGGGCGACAACGCTGAAGCTGAGAGAGCTCGTGCTGAAGTTAAGAAGATGTATGACGCTGTTTGCACAGCTGGTTGGGACGGCGAATGGTTCGTTCGTGCTTATGATGCATACTCCAACAAGGTTGGTTCACACGAGTGTAAGGAAGGTCAGATCTACATCGAGCCCCAGGGCTTCTGCGTACTTGCAGGTATCGGTGTTAAGGAAGGTCTCGCAGAGAAGGCTCTTAAGAGCGTAAAAGAGCGCCTTGATACAAAGTATGGTGTAATGATCCTTCAGCCCGCTTATACAGAGTATCACCTCGAGCTTGGTGAGGTTAGCTCATATCCTCCGGGATACAAAGAGAATGCTGGTATCTTCTGCCACAATAACCCTTGGGTTTCCATCGCAGAGACAGTTCTCGGACATGGCAACAGAGCATTTGAGATCTATCAGAAGACATGCCCTGCTTATGTAGAGGAGATCAGTGATATCCACTGCACAGAGCCTTATGTATATTCACAGATGGTTGCAGGAAGAGATGCTAAGTTCCACGGTCAGGGTAAGAACAGCTGGCTCACAGGTACAGCAGCTTGGACATTTGTTAATATTTCACAGTATATCCTCGGAATCTATCCTACACACAAGGGCTTATCAGTAGATCCTTGCGTTCCTGCTGATTTTGGTGATTTCGAGCTCACAAGAAAGTACAGAGGCGCAACATACAATATCTCTGTAAAGACAAACGGAACAGAAAAAGGCATTAAAAAGCTCATAGTAAACGGTAAGGAAATCGAAGGAACCGTTATACCTCACGATCCTTCAGTTTCTGAATACAACGTTGAAGCAATCATGGGCTAATATACTTTCTATTTTTCAAACCTCCAAAAAACCCACAGGCCAGACGGTCTGTGGGTTTTCATTTGTAACGTATGTTATTCTTTTAATATAAATGCCTTTATTGTCTCTATTGCACTTCTAAGCTGATATTTGATCAGAAAAACCGCATCATTGTATTCCGGATTATCATATTTCATCTTTTCCAGAAGCGGATATACATAGTCCTGAGTCTCCTCAACATATTCTATGATTTTTTCCTTGGAAAAAGCCAGTGACATCAGACATACATTGTTGCATCTGTCGAGAGCTTTTACTATCGATGCTGTGCTGTTGGTAGCAATACCATCAAAATATCGCTTCCTTGCTTCCTCAGTATCAGAAAAATCGTCCGGCTTGGTCAATAATGCCACTGCACGCTTTACCGGCGCTGAAAACGGCAATTTTTCCGGTTTTACACCACAATCCTCGCATACATCATGCAGTAAAATCGTAGCCAGAACCTGGTCATCCTTTATTCCCATAGCATGCGCATGACACGCCATCATCAAAGGATGTGTTATGTATGGAATATCATCCTGCGTGATCGGATTCTTCTTTCTCTCCTGTCCTTCATGCTTATCCCTGGCATAATACAATGCCTGATATGTCTCTGAAAGATTCTCCTCTAACGCATATCCCATTAGACGTGTAAACATGTGATCCTCTGAAAAAATCTTTTCATTAAGGATCCATGATGGTTTTTCTGAATCCATAGCTCTCTCCATTTAAGGGTTGCCAACAAAAGACTTTATCGTTGCGGTATAAAAAAAGGATACCACATCAATGAATCTTTGTGAGGTATCCTTTTATTAAATCTTTATTATTTTATTGTCTGTTAACTATATTACGAACCCAGACGCCCTTTTTCACCAGTATAAATCCTATTGTACTCTTTATAAGCTCAAGTGAGCATACGCAGAAATAAACCATCACAACAGGCATTATCACATATCCTGCAAGTATTCTTGAAACAGGAACACTCACAGCCCATGTAAAGCAGCTGTCAAACAGGAAGGTCACAAGGGTCTTTCCGCCGGATCTTAGCGTAAAATATGCTACATTTGCGAAGGCATTTATCGGCATTACCACTGCTACTACTCTGATAAATTCCATAGCAAGATTCCTGATTTCAGGCTCTGTATTGTATATTTGAGGAATAACAGGTGATACCGAATACAGAAGCGTACCCATCACAAAGCAGCTTGTTATGCTAAGTGCAGCCATTCTCCATGCATATACTCTTGCCTGCACAAAATGCTCTGCACCAAGCTCCTGTCCTACAACTATCGACGTAGAGTTACCAAGAGATATAAACACTTCGTTGAATATCTGCGCTATGGTATTAGCAATATTCATTGCTGCTATTACTTCTATTCCACGTATGGAGTAGCTCTGCAGAAGTACTGCCTGGCCAAGACTCCATAAAAACTCATTGGCAAGAAGCGGTAAGCTCTTGGACATTATTGGCCATATCATATTAGTCGGTACATGGAAGTTCTTATAAACTCCAACCAGGAACGGATATTTATCTGAACATAAATGGCCTCGTATTATTACTATTCCCACTTCTACGAATCTTGAAATAACAGTTGCAATTGCTGCTCCGGCTACACCCATCTTGGGAAATCCGAAATGACCGAAAATAAGGATGAAATTAAATACAAAGTTAATTACCATCGCGGTCATACTTGCAACCATGGGCAGCGTAGTTTTTCCTGATTCTCGTATTGTTCCGGAATAAACCTGAGTCAATCCAAAGGGAACCAGCGAAATCAGCATAATATCAAGATAATTCTTAGCAAGTCTCAGCGTCTCCTCTGCTTCCTTAGCAGGTGTATCCGCAGCTATATATAGTTCAATGAGGCTTTTTCCTGCAATACTGAAAATAATTACTGCAGAAACAGAAATCACCAGCGCAACTATCAGTTTAAAACGCATGGTGATCCTCACTCCATCATAATCTCTTTTTCCAAAAAATTGTGTTCCGAATATCCCGGCACCCGCAAGCGCGCCCCAGACACATAACATAAAAACGAACATCAGCTGATTGACAATTGCGACAGCTGACATAGCCAGTGTTCCTACCTGACCTACCATAATGTTATCAAGCAGACCCACCACGTTAGATAATGTATTCTGTATGATCATTGGCAATACTACCATTGCCACTTTTCTGTAAAAATGCGGTTCGCCGATAAGACATTCCTTCAGGGGAAGCTTAATCTTTAAAGCTTCCTCGACTGTCATATCGCTTTTTTTCATAATTTAATTTGAAACTCCATCCAATTTATCTGCAGCTTCGTTTGAGTACTTCTCCAGAATATCAGTAAGCTCGGAATAATCTTCCTCTGTAAGCTTATCCTTAGCATAGTCCTTAAGTCCATCAACATCCTTATTGCTGATGTATTCTTGAACATCTGACATGTCCTCAATTGACATATTATCTACAATAATATCAGTAACCTTATCCTTATCTTCCTCAGATACAGAATCAAGCATCTCCTTAACCTCTGAACTGGACTCGCCTGCATACTGCTCTACAGCCTTATCAACAACTGTCTTGGCTACACTCTTGATTACTTCCTTTTTTGCATCTTCTATAGCACCCGTTATTCCACCACTCTTGGAATCATCAGTATTTTCAGCAGCTGCTTCCTCTGTACTGTCTGCATTTTCACTTTTAAAAAGTGAATCCTTGCTATAAAGATAAATAGCACCGATTGCCAATACTACTACAAGTGTAACTACAAAAGATTTAACAATTTTTTTCATAATACTTCCTCTTTTACATTGAAAAACCCCGGAATACCGTAGTACTCCGGGGTCTAAGTTCATGATCTAAATTACTTCTTGTTTACAAGATCCTTCAGGGCTTTACCAGCCTTGAACTTCGGAGCGATAGAAGCAGGAATCTTGATGGTATCACCAGTCTGAGGGTTCTTACCAGTTCTAGCTGCTCTCTTTGTGGTCTCGAAAGTACCAAAGCCAACGAGCTGAACCTTATCCTTCTTCTTAAGTGTTTTGGAAACTACATCGATGAAAGCCTTTACAGCCTTCTCTGAATCCTTCTTGGAAAGGCCTGTTTCCTTTGCAATAGCTTCTACAAGTTCTGTTTTATTCATTTTTATTCCCCCTTTTAGGTTTTTTGAAACTAAAGCAATTCTAACACTAACTATCATCTAAATCAACGCTTTTATACGGTTTTTCGCATTTAGATGAATTTATGTCCTATTTCACAGATTAGTGTTATTATTATTTATATAGCAAATAATCTGAATTGGAGGGGGATTATGGGCGCTGAAAATCAAAAAGATGCTGAATTACAGGATATTCCTAGCAAGCCTGAGGAGGGTGAAAAAGCGAAAAAGCTTAAGGCCGCTCCCGATGAAGTATTGGCTAAGGCCATCCATGAGATGCTTATGAAAGACTCCGGGGACGAATAAGCTATATCCGTTTTGACATCATAGTATCATGATGTTTTGTTGTCGTGGCCCTTCATAACGCATTCTCTGTACACATTCCTGACTGCATTTCTGTATTCAGCTATATTTTTTGCGGTCCTTATCTTATGAATCAGCGGTTCTGATTCAGCTCCATCCTTTGTTACCAAAAGATTCCCTACATAAAACCATATCTCCTTCATTTTATGCATTATGGATTCGTCTGCAGGAATCTCTATCTTATAATTTTTCTCAAGATCCGTCATAAATCCCTTTAATTCGTCCAGAGACATCTCTTTACCGCCAATTATCTCCCGTGCAAGAGCAGGATTTGCAACAAGACCTCTTCCCATCATAATCTCATATAGATCAGGGTAATTATTTATGATATTGTCATAGTTCTGTGGCACGAAAATATTCCCATTGTAGCCCACGGGATTAGTACTGTTATCGTATGCCCATTTAAACATCTCTATATCCGGAGTTCCTTTATACATCTGTGTCCGTACCCTTGGGTGAATGATAACCGCTGCAAAAGGGAACTTATTAAGGACCGGAAGTATGTTTTCAAACTCGTGAGGATCTGTTAATCCAAGGCGTGTTTTAGCCGTAAATTTGATTTCGTTTGTTATTTTATCTTCAAAAACTCTGCTAAATATCTCATAGAGCCTGTCCGGATCCGACAGCATGCCCGATCCCTTATTTTTACTAACTACCGTTCCGACAGGACATCCCATATTTAAATTTATTTCGTCATATCCACGCTCATGAAGGTAATTTAAGGCCCATATGATTTCATCGGAATCATTGGCCATAATCTGCGGGATTATTCGTAACCCGTTATCTGCATTGTTTTCCGGAAGTATTTCACGCATATCGCGCTTTTTAATGGAATGATGCTTATAAACTGATAAAAAGGGCGTGTAATAATAATCCAGCCCCTCGCCAAAGTATTTATGATGGGTATTCCTATAACAATAAATTGTTATGCCTTCCATCGGTGCAAAAGTGTTTCTCATAGTTCTAATATCTCCACAAATTCTTGGACATAAGGATTTCATCGTGATAGGTTCCATCCATCATCTTAAATGCCTGCGGAACCTGTCCACACTCTATGAATCCCTTTTTCTTATATAATCGCAGTGCCCGTGCATTATCGGCAAATACGCTAAGCTCCAGACGTTCATATCCACAGATTCCGGCGAGCTCTATCGCCTGATCAAGCAAATGAGCCCCTAAACCAAGATTCCAGTACTCTTTCCTCACTACAAGCTCTGCAGAGGCCCTGTGTCTCATTTTGAAGGTAATTCCTACAGGACTGACTGATGTTATTCCTATTATCCTGTTCTTATCAAAAATGGCTATCATGCCCAAATGCTCTGCTCTATTATAATTCCCGAGGATTTCTGCCTCTTTTTCTACTGAATTCTCTATTTCATAGGGATATCTGGTCAGATAAAACGTCTCACCGGCCACATCACGCCTGAAGGCCAGGACTTTCTCAGCATCGTCCCTTGTAGGTGTTCTAAGCTGGAATTCTTCTCCCCTTTTTGTTGTTACTTTTCTCTCTTCTATCTTCATTTTGATCCCCAAAAACTACTAAATATAAATACATATCATTTGCTATATTTAAGTAAATTAATGACTCACTCAGTCATTAATTTGAATATTTTTCATACATATATTATGCAATAAAAAATCCACAAAGTCGATAACTTCGTGGATTTTCTTGAAATTAAATATTACCATAATTATTCCTAAACGCTTTATGCGAGATATGCACAAACATAATCATCTGCTTCATGTCTCTCCGCTGTAAGATCAATTTTTGATAAAATGTCAGCCATTTTTTCTGCAAATAATGCGTGTCCCTCAGCAGACATATGTACCCCATCAAATGACATCTCAAGATCCCATTCACTGGCATCAGCAAAGAAAATGCCTACTTCCTGGGCGATAATATCAAGCTCTGCGGAAAATCTCTTCCTCTGAGCCTCGGCTTCTTCAAGATTTTCATCCATATGAGGAAGTATTCTTGGCGGAGAAATGAGAAGAAAACCGGTCTTATTATCTATAAATTCCTGACGCTCCAGCTGACGCTCAACAAAATCTCTCATTTTAGAAGCAACTGTCTCTGCATCAGGAACTGACATATTTATAAGATCATTTGTACCCAGCATTACCGCAAATAGATCAAGGGGACTATTCTCAAGTACAGTCTTATCAAGAGAAAGAAGCGAGTATGCATTATCAGGAATTACTCTTCCGTTCATTCCGTCAGCAAAAACACGCCATTCACCGTACATTTTTTTTGCCAGAATATCGGTCCATCTCTCAGATTCCGGAAGCCGACCACCCATCATTCCTCTGGGATCAAATCCGTAAACATTGGAATCACCGTAAAAAAGAACCTTTTTCATTTGCGTCACCCAGCCCTTTCAACATTTTTCTACGTTTACAAAAACAATATACCACACAGATTATGAATAATCTGTGTTTTTATAGATTTTTTATGAAATTCAGCCTTTTTTTCTGAATTTGTCGCAATTAACACACATATTGATGCAATATTGAACTAACAATGTCGATATTTTGTACTCATATAGTTATCATATCTACATGTAGGTATTGCATTTTAAATGACTTTGTGATATTTTAGTGTCTGTATTTTTTTTATACAAAATAATTTATAGGGGGATGCGTAGAAGATACGCGAATAAGATCATGACAAAAGATGTAACTATTAGTCTTGAAAACGAGAAACAGATTATGAAGTTTGTGCAGATGAACTCTAAGTCATCTTGCCAGGTTGATGTAAGAAGCGGCCACAGCTATATCGATGGTAAGTCAATTATTGGTCTTCTCTCACTCAATCTTTTCAAACCTTTATATGTATCTGTAATTGGAGATTCTAATAAAATCTCAGATCTTATCAGTGGCTATCAGGAATGTCATTTAGTGACTGGCTGAAATGTATGAAAAAGAGCTCATCTGAGCTCTTTTATTTTTGCTAAAAAAGCTCAAATTCCGAGGATTTATCGGAATTTGAGCTTTTCTTAATGAATTAATACTGATAATTAGAAGTTATCCAGTAATTCTGATTCCATATCATCATATGAAAAGGACCCCTGAACATACTCTCCAACTATGGGTTTAGCTGAATAACCGGCTGTAGTATAGTTATTTCTTATCGCTGATATCATCCAACCAACAAAATTCTCAACCTGATTGCTCTGTCTGCTGTATAAATCATAAGCCTGTTTTATCTTATCTATATTATAATCAGCAGCCTTCAATATTGATCTTATCTCAGAGGGCTTAACTCTCTCATCGATAATATCCTGAACCTGATCCATATACTCAAGCTCTTCAGCAGGATTTACCTTTCTATCCTTGAGATTTAAATCATTATAGGTGTTATTTTTATTCTTTATCTTAGGGTTAACATCTATCTTAAACCTGATACTTACTACCTTCCCACCTCTTCCGGCTTTAACCGGTTCATAATCAAACCAGATGCTTGTGGTCTCATTTAATTCTTTCTGAGCTTTATCCAATGCGAACTTCTTAAAGTTACCAAAGGTCTTAAGTTTACCGGCTCCATCTGACTTATCGGCCTGTCTCTCAATAGCATCATAATCAGGATTACCCTTCTTAAGTGCACTTATAATAGCAGGATCTGCCTGTGAGTCAATGATTCCCAGGCGGAGCTTTAAGTCTGTAAGGTGATATTGTATGTAATATGGACCTTCCTTCTTGGTTATAGCCCTCTGTTTATCCATCTCAGCCTTCAAAATCTCATAAAGTCTGAAGGAATAAACACTATTAAGCTGAACTGCTTCCGCAAGGCTCAATACCGTGTAATTGTTCTGCAAATTAGCCAGGTACGGAGTAATCTTACTGTTATACCTTACATTGAGGACTCCATTCTTAAAAGAAGCGTCTGTAATAACATTTATAGCCTCAATTTCCTTGGTATCATCATTAGAATAGATAATTCTCCAATCCAATATGGATGGCTTGGATTTAGCCGGTTCTATGGCTGATTTAATATGCTCATAGAAGGAGCCACCCTTTACACCAAAGATTTTCTTAAGATCTGTTCCATATATATTAGCTTCTAATGTGTTATCGCCCGGATTAAGCTCTGCCTTTGCAATACTTACTGCGAAGAGCTTCTGGACTAGAAGTGTAGATCTACCTTTAGAATTAATAAGTGTATTTGCTTTTTTGTAATGTTGATTAGATAAAAAGCTTTCGATAGCAGTTGTTTCTTCTTCTATCTGTTTTTTGGATTTTCTCCCCAAAACAACCTCCTTTACCCCATAAGGTCTATTTTCATACCTTTTTAGTACTAATGTATTATAGTGCTATTATAGCACACTGTAAACAAAAATCCCTCATTTTATTAAAGTTATACCTAATTACATCTATTATATACCCCTTAACTAATAACTTACGTGATATTGTTTGTTATTAAAACTATTTGGCGATAATTATGTTGACTTATACAGTCAGCGTCTAAATTGACCAACCAAGTATTTTTTTTATACGTACCTTTTTACTACTAAATTATATATTTATATACCTAATTACTACTAAGAAACACTCAAATTATACCTTAAAACTACTAATAAAGCTTATTTATGTACCCATTTGCTACTAAGTACGCCATTATTAATCTTTTTCCGGTCAATAAGAATTCGTTTTTTTTCACTAATATCGTCTTTTCTAATGTATTTTATGTATTATTATCCCTAAAAACTACTATGTTATTCCAAAACATCCCTAATAACTACTAAAAAAGCATTATCTGTCCCCTTTAACTACTTAAAAAGGATAGATATTACCCTTTTTTCTACCTGAAATATACTATCTACTGCTCAATGGCTCTGGATCTGGTACTATTCGTATTATATCTACCCAAAAACTACGATAAAAAACCCTATTTCTTATTTACCATCCCAAAAACTACTAATAAAATTGCTCGATTTTCCCTAAAAACTACTAACTTATACTTTATACATAAAAAAATATCGCAAAATACGCCCCTTATATCTATCATCTTTATCCATATTTCTAACTAACATTGACCCTTTTTCTATCATTCTTCTCCCATTAAACTATATAAAAAACTCCCAGGAAGCGCTTATTTACTGCTTCTCTGAGAGTTCTAATTAATAAGAAATTTGTTGTTAATTAATATATTGTTACAACAAGGTGTTGTTACATATTTAACTGTTCCATGAAAGACTTATATTTAAGATATAAATCTTTATTTTTCTCATAATCCTGTTCAATAAGATTACTGATATATTGCTGATAAGATATCTTACCTGACTGAGTCATAAAATCAACGTAGGATCTAAGTTCACCTAAACGGATATGTAATACTCCACTACTCTTTTCTTCTGGAACAAGAGGAATAGATTTCTTTGATGAAACCTTTGAAAATGCTTGAGTCTCATCAAAAACAGGTGATATATTTGTCTGAACTGTAGGATTAACTACAGGAGTTTCAACATAAGTATGAGCTATAGGCTGAACAGGTGTCTGAACATATACAGGAACAGGCTGCTGTACTGGCATAGGCTGAGGCTGAACTGGTGCAACAGGCTCAGGAATCTGCTGAACAACGGGCTGTTGCACTGGCTGTACTACAGGATGAGGAATAGGCTGCTGAGGAAGCTCTACTGTTGCTTGAACCTGTACCGGAGGAACCGGTTCAGGAACTACTTCAACGGGTTCATTAATAACAGGTGTAACCTCTTTAACCTTCTCAGGCTCTGGTGTTGCAGCTTTCTTCTCTTCTTTTTTTGCTGTCACTGTTTCGGATTTTTTACTAGGTGTGTCCTGCGTAGGCTGCTCATTAACCATTTTCTGGAAATTTTTTGCCATTGCGGTTTTCAGATCCTTCTTCATTTGGACTCTCCTTTCAAAAATTCCTTTACAAATGCTTCATAATCCTTAGTTGCACGTGCATTTGGAGCATAATCAAATAATGACTGGTTTAAGGTCTGCGACTCTTCTACAGCTACATTCTGATGTATTTTTGTGTCATAAACCTTAATTTCATACTCTTTTGCGAGCATTTCAATACCTTCAAGCCAAATGTTAGCATTATTGGTATTTCTGCAATTTGTGACCAGAATACCTGCTACATCAAGATCAGGGTTATTTAAACGCTCTGACATAACTGAAATCCATGAAAACAGCATATTTGCACCGTTTGTAGCAAAAGCTTCAGGTGTCATAGGAACAACTATCTTATCTGTGATTGCAAGTACATTCTGTGTAATTAAAGCTAATGTAGGACTGCAATCAATTATGCAAAAATCATAGCTTTTTTTCAGCTTTTTGAGTGCTCTTTTCAGCATAAATTCTCTGGATGTAACGCCAGAATAATCAAGATCTGCTGATGTAAACTCAATTCCACCGATAATAAGGTCAATATGGTCACTAATAGGTATTATTGTTTCATTTATATCAGCTCCAGGCTCACCTTTTTCTGTCTTAAATACATCTGATAAGGTTGCTGCCGGTATATTGTATAAATCGATTCCTGCGGCCTGGCTAAGGTTTTCCTGTGGATCTGAGTCAATCATAAGCACAGAATACTTCTTCTTTGCTAAACCGGACGCTAATGCATAAGTTGATGTTGTTTTTGCAACGCCACCCTTTTGGTTGCAAAATGCGATTGTCTTCATTTTTTCCTCCCATTTTTCCGAGTAATTTCTTATTTATATTATCATTGATGTTTCGATGTGTAAAGATTTTTATACATTGATA
>JAILPB010000047.1 GCA_024690485.1 Butyrivibrio sp.
TGAAGAAAAAAATAATATTAAATAACTATTTAATTTCAGGAAACCATAAAAATGAATAGAGTACCCAAAAATTTAGCCAAAAATATATTACTTTTGCCAATAGCAATTCACCCTTGTGAATTGCTATTATTATTTTGAAATTATTATGACCTAATGGAGGTGTTTATATGTTATTCCAATTATATGGAAGCACAGCTAGTTCACAACTAATTGGTTGGGTTCTTGTTTTTGTGGGTCTTATTCTCATGAACGAGATCGGTAGAAGAACAAAAGCAGGCGGAATATTAGTATTCGTAATTATTCCTTCAATCCTGACCATATACTTTATTGCAGCTCATCTCGGAGCTTTCAGAGGAGCCAACAATCCTACAGTTGCATTCATGGATGGATGGTTCCACTACTTTAAGTTATATGCAGCAGATATCGGTTGCGTAGGTTTCATGATGATCAAGTATAAATGGGGCATCGGTAAAGAAAAATGGTTTGCATGGTTCCCTTGGCTTATTGTTGCAGCTAACATCATGATCGCTAATGTATCTGATATGGAGTCAGCACTTGCAGCATTTGGTATCACAGGCGACCTTACAGGTGCTTGGTGGGCATCAAACGAAGGCGTATTCATCTACGGTGGCTGGTGGAATGTAGTTAACGCTCTAGCAGGTATGATCAATATCTTCTGTATGACAGGTTGCGTTCATCTTTACACATCAAATGATAAGAACGAGTCAGATATGCTTTGGCCTGATATGACAATCTGGTTCATCATTGCATATGATGTTTGGAACTTTGAGTACACATACCTCAACCTTCCTACACACTCATGGTACTGTGGCGTTGCTCTTCTTCTTGCTCCTACATTTGCAAATGCATTCTGGAACAAGGGAGCTTGGATTCAGAACAGAGCAAATACACTTGCAATCTGGTGCATGTGGGCACAGGTTGTTCCGGCATTCCAATTAAACAGCAGATTTGCCGCAGCTCTTCCTTCGATTTATGGTGGAGCAACAGAAGCAGGTATTACAACAATGGACCTTTATGACAAAGCTATTGCTCTTTACAATTCAGGAGCCGGCAAGACATCTCAGGCTAATGAGATTATAGCTGGCATGGGAATCACAGCAGACCCTAGAATGCAAGGATTTGTAGCTATTCTCGCAATTGCAATCAATGTTATCTGCATGGCAGAGATCATTAAGAGAGCTAAAAAGCTTGGAGTTAATCCTTACAGTCACGAAGTATTCGGCGATACTAAGGACTTCCAGGCAGCTATGGCAAGAGCTAAAAACTAAATGTTTTGAGTTGGAGGGGGACATGCAAAAATACCCCCTCTTTTTTATTGATTTTTTAGGTAGGAGATTTACAAATGGGAAGAAAACCACCCTATAAGCCTTCATACGTGAAGGATGACGCTCAGCTTCGCGAGCCAATCGTAAAGCTTGGCAAAATGATCACAGACAGACCACTTCAGAAACTTGGATTTAAGAAAATCACAAATGATGATCCTGAATATTGGGGACTTGCTTCAATTGTTTCTGATGAGGAAGCTGAACTTGCCCTTAAAATGGGCGTAAGAAAGCCAAAATCTCTCGAAGAGATCCAGAAGATTTCCGGTATCGAGGAGAAGCATCTTCAGGAGCTTCTTGATCACATGTCATGGACAGGACTTGTTGAGTACAACTGGGAAAATGACAAGCATGAGAAACAGTATCTTGTTCCTATGTACGTTCCGGGAAGTGCAGAATTTACAAATATGAATAAAGAAGTTATCGAGGCTCATCCTGAGATGGGTAGATTCTTCGATTATATGTCAACTCTTCCCCTTGAGAAGGTTACAAAGCTTGTCCCTCCCGGAGGTGCAGGAATTGGAATGCACGTTATTCCAGTAGAAAAAGCTATTGAAATGAATAATGAGTCTATCTCTCTTGAGAAGATATCTCATTGGCTTGATAAATACGAAGGGAAATATGCAGCAAGTCCTTGTTCATGCAGACGTTCACGTAAGACCTATGATGAAGGCTGCGCTGATGACGAGCAGGATTGGTGTATCGCAGTTGGTGATATGGCCGATTATGTTGTAGAAACAGGTAAGGGCGGAAGATATATCACTAAGGAAGAAGCTCTTGCAATCTTCAAGAAAGCTGAAGATAACGGCTTTGTACACCAGATTACAAACATTGATGGTGAAAATAAAATCTTTGCTATCTGTAACTGTAATGTAAACGTATGTTATGCTCTTAGAACATCACAGCTTTACAATACACCTAATCTGTCCAGATCAGCTTATGTAGCTAAGGTTACAAAACAGGACTGCGTAGCATGCGGACGTTGTGTAGAGGTATGCCCTGCAGGTGCTGTTAAGCTTGGTCAGAAGCTCTGCAAAAAAGATGGTTCAGAGGTTACTTATCCTAAGCACGTTCTTCCTACAGAGAAGAGATGGACTGAGGATGATTGGGACTGGGATTACAGAGATAATAACAGAATTAACTGCTATGACTCAGGTACAGCTCCCTGTAAAACAGCTTGTCCTGCACATATCGCTGTTCAGGGTTACCTTAAGCTTGCGGCACAGGGCAAATATACAGAAGCTCTGGCACTTATAAAAAAGAACAATCCTCTTCCTGCTGTATGCGGACATATCTGTAACAGAAGATGTGAGGAAGCCTGCACAAGAGGAACTATCGACCAGGCAGTAGCAATCGATGAAGTAAAGAAATTCATCGCAGCAAGAGATCTTAACGCAGAAACACGTTTTATCCCTGAAAAAGTTATTCCTAAGGTAAACGGCGGATTTGATGAAAAGATCGCTATCATTGGTGGAGGTCCGGCTGGACTTTCATGTGCATTCTATCTTGCAGAAAAAGGCTATAAGCCTACAATCTTCGAGAAGAATGAGAGAGCAGGTGGAATGCTTGTTTACGGTATTCCTTCATACAAGCTTGAAAAAGACTTTGTTCAGGCTGAAATTGACATCATCAAGGAGATGGGTGTTGAGATTAAGACCGGAGTAGAAGTTGGTAAGGATATTACTCTTGATGAGCTTAGAAGCCAGGGTTACAAGGCATTCTATATCGCTATTGGTTGCCAGGGTGGAAGAAAAGCAGGTGTTCCCGGAGAGGATGCTGAAGGCGTTGTAACAGCCGTAGATTTCCTTCACGCAGTTACAGATGATGAAACACTTAAGGTCGAAGGTGATGCAGTAGTTATCGGTGGCGGTAACGTTGCTATCGACGTATCAAGAAGTGCTGTAAGATGCGGAGCTAAGAGTGTCAAGCAGTTCTGTCTTGAGTCTAGAGACATCATGCCTGCTTCTGACGAAGAAGTTGAAGAAGCAGAGGAAGATGGTGTTGAGATCAACTGCGGATGGGGTCCTAAGGAAATCCTTACTGAGAATGGTAAGGTCAAGGGAATCATCTTTAAGAGATGTACATCTGTTAAGGATGCAGATGGCAGATTCAATCCTCAGTATGATGAAAATGATACAGTAACAGTTGAATGTCAGCATGTATTCCTTAGTATCGGCCAGAGCATCCTTTGGGGAGATCTCCTTAAGGGAAGCAAGGTTGAGCTTGGCAGAGGCAACGGTGCAGTTGCAGATCAGCTTACATATCAGACAGCTCAGAGCGATATTTTCGTTGGTGGTGACGTGTATACCGGACCTAAGTTTGCAATTGATGCTATCGCAGCCGGAAAACAGGGTGCTATTTCAATTCACCGCTATGTACAGCCTCATTCTTCACTCACAATCGGTAGAAACCGCAATGATTACATAGAACTTGATAAGGAGAACATCCTTGTTAAGGATTATGATACCTGCAAGAGACAGATTCCCGGAAAGAGTGATAAGATAGCTGATCCTAAGCACTCATTCAGAGATGCTAAGCTTGTATTTACAGAGGAACAGGTTAAGGCTGAGACAGCAAGATGTCTTTCATGTGGTGCTTCTGTAGTTGATACAAATAAATGTATCGGATGCGGACTTTGCACAACAAAGTGTGAGTTTGACGCTATCCACCTCTACAGAGAGAATCCTGAATGCAGTGTTATGCGCAGAAGTGAAGATAAGTTTAAGTACATTCTTCCTTATGCAGCTAAGAGAGGCGTTAAGATACTTTTTAAGGGTAAGAAGGACTGATATAGCAAATTAGCTATATTAAGCATTAGTGGAGTTTTATAATGCACGAATTAGGAGTAGTGTTTCATATCATTGATGATCTGAAACAAGTCGCAGAAGAGAACAAAATAAATAAAATCGATAAGGTAACCATACAGCTTGGCGAAGTATCATCGGTAATTCCCCATTATCTGACTGATTGCTGGAGCTGGGCAGCACCTAAACATGATTTTATTGCTGATTCAGAGCTTGATATTGAGCCTATTGAAGCAATAACCCAGTGCGAGGATTGCGGTAAGCAGTATGGCACTGTGGCACACGGAAGAACATGTCCTTTCTGCGGTTCTGAAAAAACATATCTTATTCAGGGAAACGAATTTCTTATAAAAGAAATAGAGGTTTCTGAGACAGAATAATAGAAAAAAGTACGAAAACAGTACAAAAACAGTACAAAAACAGCGTTTATTTGAGTAAAACTTGATAAACGCTGTTTTTCTTTTTGTTGCCTTATTTATACATTTTTAATGACAAGTTTATTTTTTTGTAATAAAATATATACATGTTGCATAACAAATACTAGACAAGGGGGTATTCATTACCATGGCAACGAAGGAGAAGAGAAACGTTATTGTTGGACAGTCAGGTGGACCTACAGCGGCTATCAATTCATCACTTGCCGGTGTATATCGTACGGCGATTGATCGTGGATATAAGAAAGTCTACGGAATGATCCATGGTGTTCAGGGTCTCATGGAAGGCAGATATGTTGATCTTGCTGATCACATTAAGACCGGTCTTGATGCAGAGCTCTTAAAGAGAACACCGTCTGCTTATCTTGGTTCATGCAGATATAAGCTGCCTGAAATCTTCGAAAGCAAGGAAACCTACGAAAAGATTTTCCAGATTTTGACAGATCTTGAAATTGATTGCTTCATCTACATTGGTGGTAATGATTCAATGGATACCATCAAAAAGCTTTCTGATTACGCGATCATATCCGGATCAACAGTTAGATTTGTTGGATGTCCTAAGACAATTGATAATGACCTGGCTCTTACAGATCACACACCGGGATACGGTTCAGCAGCTAAGTATATCGGAACATCTGTAAAAGAGATCATCCGTGATGGATGGAGTCTTGAGACAGAGCATGGTCAGGTAGTTATCGTTGAGATCATGGGAAGAAATGCAGGCTGGCTTACAGGTTCAGCTGCTCTTTCAAGAGGAGAGGATTGTGATGGCCCTGACGCTATCTATCTTCCTGAGCTTCCTTTTGATGTTAAGAAATTTGTTAGTAAAGTCAGAGCACTTCTTAAAGAGAAGGCAAATGTTGTTATCGCTATTTCTGAAGGTATCCATGATAAAGATGGAAAATACATCAGTGAGTACGATAACGGTGTAGAGTATGTAGATGCATTTGGTCATAAGCAGCTTACAGGAACTGCAAGATACCTTTGCACATTACTTTCAACAGAGATCGGCTGTAAGACAAGAGCTATCGAGCTTTCAACACTTCAGAGAGCTGCAAGCCACTGTGCTTCACGTGTGGATATTCTTGAAGCATACGAGGTTGGCGGTGCTGCCATGAAGGCTGCTGATGAAGGCGATAGCGGCAAGATGGTAGTTATCGAGAGACTTTCAGACGATCCTTATCAGGCAGGTACAGAAGTTAAGGACGTTCATAAGATTGCTAATGACGAACGTCTTGTTCCAAGAGAATGGATCAACAAGGAAGGTACATATGTAACTGATGAATTCATCACATACGTACGTCCTCTTATCCAGGGTGATGTAGGACCTATCATGGTAGATGGTATCCCGAGACACCTGTTTGTACCCGGCTTCCAGGAGCTCTTATAATCAGTCTGTATAGGCATGATTTTTTAATAACACATCTTTTCGGGGTGTGTATATTCTTAAACCAGCGCGTATACAGCTGATTTTGAGGGAGGAGAAATAGAGAAGGTTATATAAAATAGTGAAGAAGAGAAGGTGTAATAACCTTCTCTTTTTCATATCATAGCTTCCTGTAACATTTAAAGTGTGGATAGAAGTGTGAATTTATAGAAAAAGAAAGATACCTCAGATAAACTGTAATTGCTGACCCTAGCATAGTTGGCAATAAACAGAAAAAGAGAGGTATCTACAAATGAATTCTACACAAAACAAAAAGATCAGGCAAGTTACAGAAAA
>JAILPB010000117.1 GCA_024690485.1 Butyrivibrio sp.
GCGATTGTGTGATATGCCTTTCTGTACATCTGCATGTAAGACTTGATCTTCTCAGTGTTTTTATCTGCTACAGGCTTGTAGAGACTGAAGTTTAGGGCGGTACCTATACCTAATTCAGCCATTGACAATAGTGATAGTATATTGCTGTATAGGGAATTGACACCAAGGAGAGTATCAGTCAGTTTTAATATGAAAATATGTCTGAGGATGAAGGACATAAGAGCAGTTGCCATCTGTCCTACGTATCCGAATGCTATATTTTTGGTGGCGAGTTTGACTCTGCCCATGAAATTGACCTCCAAGCGGGAATTAATCTATAATATACAACGGATTATACCATATCTACAAAGGAGTTATTATTATGAAAGCAAAGAATATTGATCTTAACGGCAAGACAGTTCTCATAACAGGAGCTGTAGGTTTTATCGGTTCGCATCTTGCAACGAGACTGCTTGATACATTTGAAAATATTAAGGTAGTTGGATTTGATAATGTAAATGATTATTATGATGTGCGCCTTAAGGAAGAGCGTCTGGAGAAACTCTCAAAGTATGAGAATTTCATATTTGTTAAGGGAGATATTTCACATAAGGACGAGGTTGATAAGGTTTTTGCAGAGTATAAGCCTGTAGTCGTTGTTAACCTTGCTGCTCAGGCAGGAGTTAGATATTCAATTGAGAATCCCGGAGCTTATATCGAAGCTAACGTGATCGGATTCTATAATATTCTCGAGGCATGCAGACATCAGGAGCCTAAGGTAGAGCACCTTGTATATGCGTCAAGTTCAAGTGTATACGGTGGAAATACAAAGCTTCCTTTCAGTACAAAGGATCAGGTTGATCACCCGCTTTCACTTTATGCTGCTACCAAGAAGTCCAATGAGCTTTTTGCTTATTCTTATAGTAACCTTTATGGAATGGCTACAACAGGCCTTAGATTCTTTACAGTATATGGACCTATGGGAAGACCTGATATGGCTCTTTTCCTCTTTGCGGATAAGCTTCTTAGAGGAGAGACAATCCAGATCTTTAACTATGGTAACTGCAGAAGAGACTTCACATATGTTGATGATATCGTAACAGGTGTTGTTAATGTAATGCAGAGCACACCTGATGCTGACGAGAAGGGTGCCAAGTATAAGGTATACAATATCGGTAACCATAATCCTGAGAATCTTATGGATTTTGTAGATACTCTTCAGAAAGAGCTTGTTGCTCATGACCTCCTTCCTAAGGATTTTGACTTTGAAGCACACAGAGAACTTCTTCCTATGCAGCCCGGTGATGTTGAAGCTACATTTGCAGATGTTGACGATCTTATGAACGATTTTGACTTTAAGCCTGATATGCCCCTTAAGGAAGGTATTCATCGCTTTGTTGACTGGTATGCAGGATATGTTAAGAGAAGAGATGCTTAATAACTGATCTCTTTAATTGTCAGACACAGAATATAGGAAAATACATGGATAAAATAATGCAGAGTCGTATGGACAGAGGGTTCATGCGCCATCAGGAAGAATATGAAAGTAAAGCACTGGAGGTTCTTCGCTCAGGCTGGTACATTCTTGGAAAAGAAGTAGAGGCTTTTGAAGAGGAGTTTGCTTCCTACGTGGGAACAAAATATAGCGTGGGTCTTGCAAGTGGTCTTGATGCTTTGTGGCTTGCTTTCAAGGTCCTTGGAATTGGTAAGGGCGATGAAGTAATAGTACAGGGTAACACATACATAGCAAGCGTTATGGGAATAACCATAAATGATGCTACTCCTGTGTTTGTGGAGCCTGACGAATATTATCAGATAGATGTTGATAAAATCGAAGAGAAGATTACTGCTAAGACCAAAGCAATTTTAGTGGTTCACCTCTATGGTCAGGCAGCCCGCATGGACAAGGTTTCAGAGCTTTGTAAAAAGTATAACCTGAAGCTTGTTGAGGACTGTGCTCAGTCTCATGGGGCATGTTTTAATGGCAAGATGACAGGAAGTTTTGGCGATATCGGATGTTTTTCTTTCTATCCGTCTAAAAACATGGGTGCTTTCGGAGATGCGGGAGCAATCACAACAGATGATCCCGAGCTTGCAAGACTCATGAAGATTTATAGAAATTACGGCAGTGAGAAGAGATACCACAACATGGTTGTGGGTGCAAACTCACGTCTCGATGAGATGCAGGCAGGACTTTTGAGAGTCAGACTTAAATATATTGAGGAAATAACTGCTGAAAGAACACAGATAGCAGCTAAGTATGCGGAGGGTATAACCAATCCGGCAGTGATAAAGCCTTCAGTTGCTGATGGAGCAACATGCGTGTGGCATCAGTTTGTAATACGCGTTCCGGAGCGCAGAGATGAGCTTATGCAGTATCTGGCTGATAAAAATATAACAACCATTATTCATTATCCAATACCGCCTCATTTGTCTGAGGCATACGGATATCTTGGATTTGAAGAGGGAAGTTTGCCTATTACGGAGAGATATGCTAATGAAGTTTTATCTTTGCCAATTTATGCGGGAATGACAGATGAGGAAATCTCATATGTTATTCAGTGTATAAATAATTTTTGATGATAGGATGTGGGGGGAATGACTGAAGAAAGCGCAGTGAATAAAAAGAAGCTAAACATAGCAGGGGCTATCAAATTGAAATATATAAGGCGAGCTATTTTTATCGTGAATGTGGTATTTTTGATACCGGTATTTATCCTGGCCTTGTATAATACACCTTCTGCTGATGATTTTAGCATGGCCTTTGAAGTTCATGAGGCATATGTCCAGACGGGGAATGTATTGTTTGCTTTTTTGAAGGGCATATACATGGGAATCTGGTATTACATGAACTGGACCGGATATTTCTTTTCGGATATGCTTACAGCCCTGTGCCCGGCGGTATTTAATGAGAAGCTTTATTTTCTTGGAACATGGGCTGTTTTGTGCGTAAGTATTCTTGGTATCTGGTATTTCTTCAGACAGCTGTTTGCCAACGTGCTTAGGCTGACAAATGATCTGGCAGGATGCGTAACAGGTGTTACGTTATTTATGCTGATACAGTGCATGCCTGAGGGCGGCGCCAGAAACGAGAGCTTTTTCTGGTACAGCGGAGCCATTAACTATATGTTTATGTTTGGCCTTGGCCTTATGTGGCTTGGCTTACTTCTAAGGGAGATATGTATTCAGCAGAATAAGCCATATCGGATACAGTTCCTGTCACTTTTGGGATTTTTCCTTGGAGGAGCGAATTATATGACAGCCCTTAGTCTTGGGATTTTGTCATTTATAATTCTGCTCATTACCTGCGTTCATGTGTATATGGACAAGCAATCCCTTGAAAAGCAGATCGAACTTAGGAAGAATTGCTTTGTTGAAATATGTGACAGACTATCTGCTGTTTCCAAGGTATGGGCACCTGCTCTTTTGCAGCTGATAGGGCTTTTTCTTGCAATTATCGCTCCGGGTAACAGAAACAGGCAGACCGGAGGAGAGTTTTCACCAATAAAGAGTGTATTCATGGCTCTTTACTTCACTATGGAAAATATGCTTGGAAAGTGGCTAAGCTGGCAGATTATATGTTGCCTTGTTATTCTGGTTCCGTTCCTGTGGAAAGCGGCAGGCAGAATAAAGAGATTCTATGGATTTGGACATCCTGCTTTGTTTGTGGCTTTTTGCTTTCTGCTTTCGGCAGCAAATATAACTCCACCGGTATTTGCCACCGGCAATATCGAAGCAGGAAGAATCATGGGTATATTCTATATGCAGTCTATGGTACTGCTTGTACTCTCTATCGGATATATTTGCGGGTGGATAAGAGTGGTGATTAAGCCCGGTAAGTTGATGTCTTATGAAGATGTAGGCATTAGAAAGCCGGCAGATCTTTTGTTTGATGGATACCTTGGGAAAAACGCATCTAAAGTTTTTATAACAGTTGCTATCGTGACTGCCATTGCTTCAGCTATGTCGATTCGCGTTAATACAGGAATCTATATGGGAACCAGTGCAGCTTACAGTATATATAAGGGACAGGCTGGAACCTATTACAGAGAGGCATATGAGAGAATAGGAATCCTAAAGGACGATAATATACAGGAAGCAGAACTTAAGGAATATAGTGTAAAGCCATCACTATTATATTACTCTGATATTACTGAAGATAAGAATGATTGGCTTAATAAGGCTGTAGCGGATTACTATCATAAAAAATCAGTTGTTTTGATTAAAAACAAGAAATAAAGGAAGGTACAGAATTGAACCCTAAAAAGGACAGGAAAAATAATCCTATAGATAAATTCATATTCGGACTAATAGATAATCACCTTGACATGATTGCTCTTGGAATCCTTATAATAATGGCTGTTATCGTCAGGATTGTTCTTATGTCTGAGGTGAAGCTTTCTCCTGACTATGAGTCCTATTACCTTAAATGGGTAATGGAGTATAAGGAGAGAGGAATTATTGCCGGCTTGTCCACTACAATTGGGGATTATTATGTGCCTCTTAATATTATGTATGCATTATGTTCGCTTTTTCCCTGCGAACCCTACATACCGCTCACAATTTTTTCAGGTATTGCTGAGTTTATAAGTGCTTTCTATTTGTACAGAATAGCAGAAATACTCCTTCTTGAGAGTGGGAAGGACACAGAGAAGGCTAAGAAAGTTGCAGCTTATATTGCAGTAGCTACCCTGTATCTTCCTTTCGTTGTATTTAATGGTTCTTTATGGAAACAGTGTGACGCAATTTATGCTGTTTTCCTTGTTATAGCTATTTTTTACCTTCTTAAGGACGAGTATAACAAGTCATTTATTTTCCTGGCTTTATCCTTTGGATTTAAGCTTCAGTCAATATTTTTTGTGCCTTTGTATCTGGTGATTTACATGGCAAAGAAGAACTTTAGTATTCTGAAGTTTGTATGGGTACCGGTGATGTATCTCGTAATGGGACTTCCTTCAGTCATACTTGGAAGAGGCCTTAGGGCAACGTATTTTTCATATCTTGCACAGACTAATGAGACTTCATCCGAAGGGTACGGGATGGTTTCGTTTTATCCCAATTTCTACAACTACGGACTTGATAACTATGATGAATTTCTGAAAGTTCCTGGGATTGCTCTGACCGCAGCGATATTGGTCATTCTTGCTGTGTTTACCATAAAGCACAAGAGTTTCTTGGTAAACAAAGCTAATACACTTTATCTCGGAGTATTTCTTGGATGGACCTGTTGTATGTTTCTTCCCGGAATGCATGAGAGATATGATTATGTGATAGTTTTACTTGCAACAATACTTTTTGCCACTGCTTTTAAAAGAAATATATGGGCAGCTGTAGTTATGAATCTTTGTTCATTCTTGGTGTACGCTATTGTTCTTTTTAGAAGTGATGAGATATCTATGATCGTTGTATCCAGCCTGGAGATAGCGGCATATATCTATTTGTCCGCAGACTTTATAAGAAGGGTGTCTGAATATGATGCATAAGCTCATTAGGAAGCTTTCTTTTATCTTTTTCATACCGTTTACCGTTTTGTGCGGATTAACATTAGTGGTGTCTTTGTGCACCACTATTTATTATGATACGGATCAGGGGGCTGATCTTCCGAGATTTGGAAGCCAGAACTATCTTGTTCTTATAATAGGAGTACTCCTTTTCTTTTTTATCTCACGGGTTTTAATAAAAACTGAAAACAAAAAGCTTTTCCCTTTATGCGTGGTGTTGGAGGCAGTCCTTTGCCTGATCATCATTATTTCTGTAAGGGCTACGGCAGTTACAGACGGACTTACACTTGATAATGTGATCAATGCATTTAATGATGGGAATTATTCCAGCCTTGAGAAGGGTGGATATATGTTTGTATATTCCTTCCAGATCGGTTATGTGTGGATTGGACAGTTTCTGGCGTATGTTTTCGGACCAAGTAACTATTTTGTATATCAGCTGATAAATCTTGTATCTATCGTTCTTTCGGTGGTTTATCTGCATTTTATTACGTGGGAGATTTTTGAGAAAAAGGAGGTACTGGCAGTATATGACATAATGTCGCTGCTGCTGTTTTTCCTCTTTTCATATGTTACCTATGTATACAATGATGTGTGGTCATTTGCACCCGGAATAATGGCTCTTTACTACGAGATTTTATATCTAAAAAGAGAAAAGATACAGTACGGAGTAGCGGCAGCTGTGAGCCTTGGAGTTGCATGTCTTTTAAAGACTAATCTATATATCGCCCTTATTGCGATGGTGATACTTCTATGGGTAAGTCTTTGGAATGAGCACTTGTTGTGGAAATACAAGGACCGCGTGAACTCCAAGATTAAAAAAAAGTTTAAAGAAAGTATTATCCTGACGTTTCTTATGCTTATCTGTGCTATTATGCCGCTAAAACTTCTTGGAAGTGTCTATGCAGATAAGGCAGGGCTTTCAGAATATCCCGGGGGAGTTCCAAAATCTACATATTTTGCCATGGCCATGCAGGAGGGCGAAGGCGAGGGCGGCTGGTATAACGGATATAACTGGAATACCTATGCCGCAAATGATTATGATGTGGATAAAACAAATAAGGAAGCAAAAACTTTCATAAGTGAAAGGCTTTTGGAATTTGCAGACAGACCGCTTCATGCAGGGAAGTTTTACTTCAGGAAGTTCATGAGTCAGTGGGCTGATCCTACCTTTGTTTCCATTAGAAACCTTGAGCTTTCAAGCAGACATTCGGATACGGATTCTGCTTTTGCAAGGTCTCTCGTTTTTGGAACCTGGTCTAAGGTTTTTCAGTATGTTATGGATGTAGAGCACTTCCTTATATTCCTTGGAGCCTTTGCGTTTTGCGTTCTTACTATAAAAAATAAGAGCCTTACAATTACGCAGGCTCTTATCATAGTATTTATATTTGGTGGAATGCTTTTCCACGAGCTATGGGAAGGCTCATCAAGATATATTATCAGATATTATCTGTGCCTTATGCCCTTTGCTGCTTATGGACTTACAGCGCTTATAACTGCAAAATCAGCAAAGGAGTAAACATTAAGATCCATGTTGTCAAACTCAGATAATTCTGATCTGTGTAGGATGAAGATATTTCCTTCATCGAGATACTTTTTCAGGTTGTCTTTATAATCGCCTGGAAGTCCGAAATTGAACTTTTCGAAGGAATCAGCTATTCTGAATTCCGCATTTTCGTCCTTGTAATGTACCGTCTGTATGAAATCTGCAGGCGGTGTTTTTGTATAAAAAAGTGCAACCATATATGGTGCAGATACATGCTCATATGTTGAATATATCTTAGAATCCCCTTTTATAAGCTCATTTGCATATCTGCAGCACTGACCGTAACCCGGCATAAATGCTTCACTGCTCAGGTTGTTATATGTAGTGAAATAATCCTTTAAAAACAACATGCAGCCAACCATGAAGATTGCAGGAGCTACGGATTTAACAGCGATAGCAGCCAATTTTACAACTTTTGAAACAGCGCCTTTTTCTATGTAGATAAATTCGTTTGTTATGAAGATATAGCCTCTTGTCATGAAATACACTACCGGAAGGAATGTGATAGTCATGCGGTTGATATCTTCTTCGACGAATAATCCGAAAATAAATGAAGGAACAAAAAGGCTCATCCAAAATACATCAAGGGCTTCACCTCTTTTGGCTCTAATTGCTGATATTACAAGGCCTGTAAGAGTAACAGGGAAAGTAAAGGCAAGAAGAGGCGGATATCCTGGCAAATAGTTGACAATCTGCTCTGCAGAGTTTCCAATACTTAGGTTTTTGACCATAACCATAAAGTTCTTTGCAAGTGTCACGAGAATTCCACTTCCGCCAGCGAAAACCGTACGTTTTGCCGTGAACCTTGTTATTGTAAAAAATGGAGTGATTATCTGTGGAACACCAAGATAATTAACTGCGTAGAACAATATCAAAGGTGCTGAAAAAATCAGGAAAGTAATGATTCCGATAGTAGCCTGGGCACCGGTCATTCTTTCGGTATTAATACAATAGATGCAAAGGATAATAATGTGCAACGGAATAACAATGGTTGCAGCGCCGTAGCTGTACATTGTAAGGGCGTAGACAAAGGCTGATAAACCAAAAAGCAGATTCGCAACTGGGTCAGAGGCTCTAAGTATCTGGCCTTTCTTTTTATATTTCCCTGAAAACAGATTTCCCATGTGACCAAAAGCGGTAGCTTCCTTCTGTTTCTTGCAGGCTAGTGCAAAAAGAAGAAGGGCAAGACATATCCAAAACGGAGTGGTGTTACTGTCAAGGCTCCATCTGGAGAGCATCATATGCCATGGGCTTAAAGATAGAACTGTAAGGGAAATAAGCGGGATCCATAGGTATTCACCGTTAACGTACTGCATTGTATTGGCTTTAGATGAATCTTTGATGGACTCTGAGCTTAATGTTTTTACAACAAAGAAAAATACAATAAGAGTAAGAGATCCTAAAAATGCAGGGATAAAACGAAGAGTAAAGGCTGATGAACCTGCAAGTTTGCAGAAGATTGCATTTAAGTAGATCATCAGAGGACTTCCGCCGCCTGAACCATAGGTTATTGGATAAACGGGGAATGTCAGTCCGTTTCTGTCTATGCCGTAGTTTGCAAGAATAAAGGCCTCGTATCCGATAGATGCCTCGTCCTGATGGAGCCCGGCAGGTATGATAGCAAGGTTATAGAATCTTATCAGAGTACCGATCACGATAATTGCAATTGGAAGGACAGTAGTTAATATCTTATTAAAAGTTACGTTTAGGATATTAAGTTGTGAAAACGCAGATTTGTCCCTTGTGAAATACAAATAAAGCGCAAGTGCTGTTAATATTACGTAGATAACTGTAAGTGAAATACTCAAGACGCTCATTAATTCTGACTCCCCAATGTACAATTCAACTGAATACAATAATTATAGGAAAAGACTCTATCACAGTCAAACTTTGTTGAAAAAAAATCTACTTATGATATAATAGGCGCGTTGCTTTAAATATAAAATAGGAGGAATATCAATGCCTATTAAGATAAACAGTTTTATGGGAAAGTTTGGATGGTTCGCAAGAAAGCACTTCCCGATGCTTGCAAGTGAAGCATATCTTAAACTTCAGTTCATGACAAGACATAAATCACAGAAAGATTATATTGATTACTTTATGAACGCAGAGGAAGTACCTATGCCTAACGTAGTCAATATCGAGACAATCAATAGATGTAACTCCACATGTGCCTTCTGTACAGCCAATGTACATGCTGAAAAGCGCCCTCTTCGTAAGATTGACGAGGATGTTTATAAGAACATTATCGATCAGCTTGCAGATTGGGGATACAAGGGACATCTTACTCTTTATGGAAATAATGAGCCCTGGCTTGATACCAGAATTGTGGAGTTCCACAAGTATGCTAGAGAAAAGCTTCCGGAGAGTTTTATCTTCATGAGTACCAACGGACTTATCCTTGATATAGACAAGGTTAAGCAGATTAAACCCTATATCAATCAGCTTATTATTAATAACTACAGCATGGAGTTCAAGCTTCATGACAATATCCAGAAGATATATGACTATGTAAAGGCCAATCCGGAGGAATTCAAGGATCTGGATATTCAGATCCAGATGAGATATCTCCAAGAGGTTCTTACTAACAGAGCGGGATCTGCTCCTAATAAGCAGGCTACCGAGAAGGTTATCAAGGAGACATGTCTTCTTCCCTTCACGGATATGTGGATCATGCCTAACGGCAAGATTGGTCTTTGCTGCTGTGACAACTTCGAAGTAACAGATTTTGCAGATCTTACTACCACATCTCTTAAGGACGGATGGGCTTCAGAGAAGCTTATGGAGACCAGAAGAAAGATTGCAGAAGGCAGACAGAATGAGCCCTTCTGTAAGCACTGTGATTTCATTGATGCCGGCTTTAGAATGCAGATAGTAAACGCGATTCTTGCTGGTAAGGATGCTAATCACCTTGGTGGTCAGCAGAGAATGAAACTAATCAAGAAGGAAGATTAATTCACGTATTTTTCCATCGGGAGATAACATGAAGGATTTGAAAAAGAACATACTGTCAAAATGGTATATTTGCCTTGTGTTGTCATTTATAGTAGCTGTTTTTGCCCTTTTTATGATAACGGGCAAAAACAGCTATATTGCAATTCCGGATAATCTCGACCTCTTTGTGGCACAGATGCGAATGATGCAAAACACTGATACGTTTTTTGCCAGAGGTGCTGACGTACCCTTTCTTGGAGGTATAAGCAGAGATAATCTTCCCGGAGAATTTTATCTCTATACCATTCTTTATATGATTTTCCCTACATATCAGGCATATGTGATCGGGTATATTTTAAAAGTAGTGATAGGAATCGCATCCTGTCTTCTTTTGCTCGGAAGTTTTAAGGATGAACTTCCGGATAATGAGGGAATAAGGGCGATTTCCTGGATTCTTTCACTTGCCTACGGAATACTTAATCTTTTTCCGGCATTTGGGATCCCTTTTGCGTCAATACCGCTTGTTATTTATTTATTGAGAAAGATATATAAGCAGGGATTCAAGATAGGAACTATCCCGTTTTTTATTGGGCTTTTTCTGTATCCTGTTGTGTCCTACTTTTCTTATTTTGGAATGTTTATACTGGGATATCTGGTCCTTGCGATCATATGGAGATGGATAAGCGATAAAAAGCTGAGTCTTACGCTGGTTGCTTCGTTATTTATACTTGCTGCAGGCTATATGCTTTTTGAGTACAGACTTTTTGGAACTATGCTCTTTTCCGATGAGATTACCATCAGAAGTTCCATGAAAGATGCAAGTATGAGCGCTCCGGAGATTCTTCGTGAGATATGGACTGTATGGAAGGAAGGCATGATGCATGCAGATGATGCACATAAATATTTTGTCCTTCCTGTGTGCTGTATATATTTTGTGGCATTAAATGCTGGATATATCATTAAAAAGAACTACAGACAGATATTTAGAGACGTTTACAATTTCTTTGCGCTTCTTCTTGTGTTTAACAGTGTTGTTTATGGAATATACTACAGCGAAGCTATGAGAAATCTTGTGGCTACGCTGCTTCCGCCGCTTACGGGATGGCAGTTTAACAGAACAGTTTTCTTTAGTCCTTTCCTGTGGTACGCATCGCTTTTTATAATCTGTGAGAGACTGTATGTGGCAGGAAAAGATGCTATATGGAAGAAAATAGCGGCTGTTATCATTCCCGTGATTTCAGTGTTTGTCATACTTCTTTTGTCAGAGCACTATAATGACTTATATGATACCGCTTATGGTACTGCATATAGGATAAAAACAGGCAAAACCCTGGACAGGCTTTCTTACGGCGAGTTTTATTCAGAGGAGCTTTTTGATAAAATAAAAGTCGATCTTGGTTATGAAGAGGATGAATGGGCGGTTGCCTATGGAATGCATCCGGCAGTCCTTGAATATAACGGTATTTCCACACTTGATGGTTACCTTGGCTTCTATACTCAGGAGTATAAGGATGCCTTCAGGAAAGTTATAGCTCCAGCCCTTGAAAGAAAGGAAGCAACCAGGATTTATTTTGATGACTGGGGAGCAAGGTGCTATTTGTATTCCGGAACTGACGATTCCATCGTTATGGCCACAAAAAGCATGATAGGTGTTACGGATAACGATATTTATATTGATACTAAGGCACTTAATGATCTTGGTTGCAGTTATATCTTTTCGAGAATAGATATCAGCAATGCAAAAGAGAAGGATCTTTCTCTTGTGGGAACTTATACAGATGAATCTTCACCATATACTATCTATGTGTATGAAATAAATATGTATTAACAGAGAGGGTAAAATGGATAAAATTGCAGTTTTAATTCCTTGCTACAACGAGGAACAGACAATAGAAAAGGTTATAAAGGATTCAAAAGCAGCCCTTCCGGATGCTGTCATTTATGTCTATGACAACAATTCATCCGACAGAACAGCTGAAATTTCTGAGGCAAATGGGGCAATCGTGCGCCATGAGTATGTTCAGGGTAAAGGAAATGTTATCCGCAGAATGTTCAGAGAAATCGATGCAGAATGCTATGTAATGGTAGACGGCGATGATACGTATCCTATGGATTCTGCTCCGGGTATGTGCGATCTTGTACTTAATAAGAATGCAGATATGGTTGTAGGAGACAGATTATCCTCTACTTATTTTACTGAGAATAAAAGGCCCTTTCACAACTTTGGAAACAGCATTGTCAGGGCCAGCATCAATAAGCTCTTCGACTGCGACATCAGAGATGTCATGACAGGATTTAGAGCATTTAGTTATGAATTTGCTAAAACTTTTCCTGTATTATCCACAGGTTTTGAAATTGAGACAGAGATGACTATTCATGCTGTTAATAACCATATGCAGATTGAGAACTATATCATCGAATTTAGAGACAGACCTGAAGGATCAGAGTCAAAGCTCAACACTTATTCAGATGGAATGAGGGTTCTTATGACAATCGCAAGACTATACAGAGATTACAAGCCTATGGGATTTTTTAGCCTTGTAAGTCTCGTTCTTGCTCTTGTTGCAGCAGGCTTCTTTATTCCGATTCTTGTGGAGTATTTTGCTACGGGATTAGTACTTAGATTCCCTACACTTATTGTTTGTGGATTTGTAATGCTTGCAGCCGTTCTTTCACTTTTTGCCGGTATTATACTTCATAATATGACGATAAACCATAGACGACAGTTTGAAATGCGCCTTATTTCCTTGCATGGCGATAAAAAGCGACTTTTAAAAGATAAGTAATTTTAAACCTTAAGATTGTATTAAAATTTTGTGTCCAGAATTATAATTGGGCAAATACGTGCTAGAATTATTATTTGAAAATAGAAATCATTTGGCTTTTGATCTTTATATAGAGAGGAGTAGTATGAAAAGAAAAATAGCAGGTATGCTTTCAGTATTTATGATAGCAACCATGATAAGTTCCTGCGGTATCGTTGGAGCTAAACAGAATGAAGAAGGTTCAACAGCAGAGAGCAGTACTGAAGAAGCATCTCTCCAGGGCGAAGAGGAGACAGCTCCCGATAGTGCCGTAGAAGCAAGTGCTGAGGCGACTGTTGAAGGAGATAACGCTACAGCAGAAACATCCTTTGATCCTTCTGAGATAGTAGAGCCTGAAATAGCAGAGGAAGTAGTTGAAAATCCTGTGCAGGGAGATGCTGCTGAGGGAGATACAACTGCAGAGACTGCTGAGCAGGCAGAAGCTCCCACTCAGGAACCTGAAGTAGATGATACTCTTGACGTAGTATTTTTTGGAGATAGCCAGTTCGATAATGCAAGAGGTACCGGAAGTGAGATTCCTTTGTATACCCAGGCACTTCTTCAGGGAAAAAAGAAGGTATATAATCTTGCAATTGGCGGAACACCGGCATCTCTTGAGAGAGGTGCAAGTCCTGATATCAATGGATGGACTGATGTATGCTTTGTTGGACTTACCTATGCCCTTGCAGGTAAGGTAGACCGTTCAATTCTTGATACTCATCCTGAAGTAAAGGGGGAGATGGAGCAGATCAATCCTGCCAATGTTGATTTCTATGTTATTGAGTACGGTGCAAACGATTATATAAACGGTAAGGATTTATGGAACCCTGAGGATTTATATGATGTACATACATATAAAGGGGCTCTTACAGTAGGTATTAATACCCTTAAGGAGATAAGTCCTAATGCCAAGTTTATTCTTTGCGGACCTTCATACTGCATGTGGTACAACGCTGATGGATTTGCTATTGGAGATAGCTACACAGTAAGTAAGGGAATTGGTACATTATCAGAGTATGCTGATATTTGCGATAATCTTGCAGGAGATGAAGGGTTCACTTACATAGATACTATGTATGCTACATACTTCGATCTTAGAGCAACAACAGTTGATGATTATCTCTCAGATGGTCTTCACTACAAGGAGTCAGGAAGACAGATTTATGCCACAACAATTGCTCATTTCATTAACAAGGCACTTGGCATAGATCCTGAACCACTCAACTTTATTGAGATCAATAACTTCCAGTTTGGACAGTAATTTAATAAAAGCACTTAGCCGCCGGGGCCAGCGTCGTCTTCCCTCGGCGGCTTTTCTTTGCATTTACTTGCCTGACTATATGCGCAGAAGGCAAGTAGGATACATAATGTGTAGCCGAGGAAAGAAGACGCTGCCCCTTGTCTTTTTCCTGATGGGATAGATGTGGTATACTTTAAGGCGACAAATATAAGGATTGGAGCGTCTGAGACAGACTGTAAATAATGAAGAAGAAACTGATTTTACTAGGTAAGACTATACTGTTTTTGGTGATTTTGCTTGCTGTGATGGCAGCAGTTTCGGTAGTTACCCGGAGAAAAGAAAGCTACGAGAAGAACGCAGCTTTTTTTGATGAGGCAAAAAAGGATCACGTAGACGTATTGTTCCTTGGATCATCCCATGTGATTAATGGCATAAATCCTGCTGTTTTGTATAGAGATTATGGATATACCTCCTACAATCTTGGAGGACATGGAAGTCTCATGCAGGAGACCTACTGGCAGCTGATCAGAGCGCTGGATGTCTGCAAGCCAAAATGCGTGGTTGTGGATACATATATGCTTGAGAAGAATTATCAGTATATTGACCTTATGGATGAAACCGCAACGGATGCGGACAGAAGCGTTTCAGTTGAGCAGCTTCATTTAAATATGGATGCCTATCCCTTAAGTAAGCTTAAGATAGCTGCCATAAATGAGCTTATCAGTGATAAGGATATAAAAAAGGAATTCCTCTTTGACTTCATGGTTTATCACGACAGGTGGAAGGAGCTTGGAAGCGACGATTTTAAGGCCCTTACAGGTGGGTCTCAGAGGAATAAGCTTATGGGCGCTGAGATGCGCTATGGCGTAAAGACTGACGTTGATGTCTATGATAAGGCAGGAGATGATCAGATTCTGACAGAAGAAACTGTTGGAATGACTTATCTTAGGAAAATTCTTGATGAATGTAAGAGAGACGGAATTGAGGTTATACCGGTTTATCTTCCTTTTTCTGCAACTACTACAGACCAGATTGCAGCAAATACCGCAGGAGTTATAGCTTCTGAGTTTGATGCTACCTATCTTAATATGCTCAAAGCCGGCGGAATTATTGATGAGGCCGCTGATTTAAACGACCACGGACATCTTAATTCCACAGGAGCTGAGAAAGTTACTGATTACATCGGTAATGCCCTTATGGAGAAGGATATCCTCATAGATCACAGAGGTGATGAAGATTACTCAGAGTGGGAAAAGACAGTTCAAGAATATGAGAAGGATACAGAAAACCTTCAGACAGACGGGACAGATCTCATATCTCAGATTAATCTCCTTGGATTAAAGGATGTGAGCAGCGTTATCTTTTTAAATGAAGGATCAGCTGCCCTTAAGGATGATGGCCTTATGCATCTTGTAAGCAATATCGCTGGAACAGATAAGGTCTTTGAAGCGGCAGCCGTTGGCGGACCGTATATTTTGATCTGTGATAATGGAAACGGAAATATTTATGAAGCTTCAGGATACGAGACTTTAGAGGGTGTTTCGACCACGCTGGGTGATATGATGTATATCCCTATTGAGAAAAAATTCAGATTACTGTATCCTACTTCAGATGAAAGTTTAAATTACCTGTATGATGACAATCATTTGGATGAGGATATACAGATCATTACTTATGATAATGATACAGGCGAACTTTTGTCGCATTTATACTACACATCCGGTCATCCGGAATATGTGGTAAATAAGTAAGTTTTTGTTAGTTTGAAAGGAAATTTTTAATGAAAAAAGTATGTATTGTAGGAATCGCCGGCGGATCTGCTTCAGGAAAGACTACTATTGTGAACAGAATCCGTGAGAAGTTTGGTGATGACATTGTTGTGATAAGTCATGATTCATATTATAAAGCACACAATGATCTGTCCTATGATGAGCGTTCAAGACTTAATTATGACCATCCTTCATCTTTTGATACTGAGCGTCTTATTGAGGATGTTAAAAAGCTTAAGGACGGTGAAGAAGTAGATATCCCTGTTTATGATTATGCTATTCATAACAGATCAGAGCAGACAATACATGTTAAACCCAAGCCGGTTATCCTGCTTGAGGGAATTCTTATTTTAGAAAATAAAGAGCTTAGAGATCTTATGGATGTTAAGGTCTTTGTTGATACAGATGCTGACGAGCGCCTTATGCGCAGAATCAGAAGAGATACTATCGAGAGAGCAAGAAGCGTTGATAGTGTCCTTACCCAGTATATTCAGACCGTAAAGCCCATGCATGAGCAGTTTATTGAGCCCAGTAAAAAGTATGCGGATCTTATTATCCCCAGAGGCGGTGAGAATCATACCGGAATCAACATCTTTACTGAGCATCTTCAGAACATGCTTAAGGAGGAGGTAAACTAACCAATGGTGGTGCTGAAGGCTTTGGCATTATTATTCTGGCTTGTAATTATTCCATTTTTGATGGGACTTTCAGTTCAATGGATTTTACCTATAACAAAGAAAACAGCAGGAATTACCTTTATAATTGGGTACCTCCTGTCATTTTGTGTGTTTGAAGTTATTGGGATTCCTTGCATGATAAAGATTCAGTACAGTGCATTTAAGTACTGTACAAGGATATTTGTATGCGCGGAGCTTTTGATAGCTTTGATCGGTGCCATAAATTTGGTACAAAAATTGCGTTATGCTTCAAGAAGCGGACAGTTCACCATTGGGGTGGATAATTCTGTATGGAATAAGGTTAAGACCGGATTCTTTCTTATTTTTCCGGGAGATGAAAAGTCTGAAGCCGAAGCCCTCATGAATCCCAGAACAGACGTCAGAGCCATAAGACTTCAGTGCTCAAAGGAAGGTCTTTTCTTTTGGGGAGTCTTTTTTGTAATCCTTGGATTTCAGCTTGTAATGGCTTTAGTCAAGGCTCCTTTTGATGGGGATGATGCCTATTATGTTGTGGAATCACTCCTTGCGCAGCAGGCTGATGTTATGAATACCATAATTCCTGACACCGGAGTTTCTACGCCCCTTCCTATGAGACATGCCATGGCAGTTTTTACCATGTGGCAGGCTTTTATAGCGAAGGTTTCCTTTGTTCATTCAACCATAGTGGCACACTCGGTTATGCCACTGGTGCTTATTCCTCTTGTGTATCTTGTTTATGCAGAGATTGGCAGAATCCTTTTTTCAAGAAAACCGGATAGTTTGCCTATTTTCATGATTTTTGTATCTCTGTTTACAATGTTTGGAAATACTTCAATATATACTGCAGAGACATTCTTTATGATGAGAACCTGGCAGGGAAAAGCTATGGCTGCGAACTTGATGCTTCCACTTATTTTGTGGGCGTTTATCTGGATGTTTGATGATTGCAGAAAGCCCGGATATCTGTGGAAAGAGGAGACCGGTGGCGGAAAGGTTTTTGTAAGAAACAGTGCCTGGATAATTCTTATGATGGTAAATATGGCATCTGGAATCATGAGTTCCATGGGAACCGTTTTCTGTGGCGGACTTTCAGGATTTTTGGCATTTTTGATTTTGATTTATACAAGAAACCTTAAGATTGTAATTAAGATTATTTTGGCCATGATACCAAGTGCTTTATACATTATGTGTTATATGTTGATCAAGATGCAGTAAAGAAGGGTGGTTGTATGTACGGAATTTTTATGGAGAGCTATGTCATATTTAAGCAATATGGCGGCAGTGGATACCTTCTTGTTCTTTTTGCAGCAGCCCTTATATATCTTCTTTTTGCTGAAAAGGATATGAGAAAGAAACTACCAGTTGTGATCGCACCGGCAGTTATTCTGTTTATGTATTTTGTGCCATTTACGAGAATTGCCTTTGTGGCGATTTTTGATGAAGCGACAGATACTTATTACAGAATATTGTGGCTACTTCCCATGGGAGTTGTAATAGCCTATGCAGGCTGCAAACTTTTTGCAGAGCACAGAAGAATCGGTGTTGTTGCTGTCAGCGTGGCGATTATACTGTGCGGAAGACTTGTCTATAAAAACGAGAATATGCTAAAGGCGGAGAACCTCTATCATATTCCTCAGCTTGCCATCGATATTTGCGACCGCATAAGCCCGGAAGAGGGAGAACCCAGGGTTCGTGCAGTTTTTCCTGAAGAGTTTATACATTATGTAAGGCAGTATGATACTAATATCCTAATGCCCTACGGAAGAGATGTCGTACACTGGCAATATTACAACGCTGTTTACGAGACTTTTCAAAAGCCTGAAGTAATAAATGCCGAGGAACTCCTTGCTGCAACCAGGGAGGCCAAGTGCAGATACATTGTAATGTACAAGAATAGAGATATTGATACGCCCCTTGAGGATATGGGGTGTGAGATTGTGGATACTGTAGGTGATTACAATATCTACGAAGACCCGGAGATGGTGGATTAAAAATGACATTTAATTCTTACTCATTTATATTTGTATATTTACCCGTGTTTTTACTGGGACTATTTGCCATACAGAAACTGTATGGCAATGCTGTTTTTGGGGATAAGGCAGTTAAATTGTGGATAACAGCCATGTCTATCCTGTTCTTTTGTGGATACGGAGAGTTCAGCGCAGGGATTTTGTGTATAAGTATCCTATTCAACAGTCTCTTTGCTGCTTTTTTAAGTAGGAAAAAGCTCTTTATGCTTATAGCTGTATTGGGAAATGTGGCGTTTCTATGCCTGTTTAAATATGACGGTAATCTAATAATGCCAATAGCAATCAGCTTTTATACCTTCCAGCAGATTGCTTATCAGATAAAACTATATAAAGGTGAGATAGACAAGTTCGACCTTCTTGATTATCTAAGTTACATCCTGTTTTTTCCTAAGATCATGCAGGGTCCCCTTGCGGATTATGAAAAGGTAAACGATGGTATTTCGGAACTTTCCAAAAAGACTGTAAATTCAGTGGATATATTAAATGGCCTTTTCCTATTCACTCTTGGATTATCCAAAAAGGTTCTTTTGTCAGATGTTCTTGGCAGTGCGGTAAATTATGGATACAGTAATCCCGCAGGCCTTACAGGACTCGATGCTGTGATAGTTGCTGTATGTTATTCATTCCAGCTTTACTTTGACTTTAGCGGGTACTGTGATATGGCAGAAGGAATCTGCAAGATGATGGGAATGGAGCTTCAGATTAACTTTAACGCCCCGTATATTTCAGGGAATATTGCTGAGTTTTGGGACAGATGGCATATTTCCCTTACAAAATTCTTTACAAGATATCTCTATATTCCTCTTGGAGGAAGCAGAAGAGGTACATTTAGAACATATCTAAATATTCTGATTGTTTTCTTTATAAGTGGACTATGGCACGGAAAAGGATACACGTTCCTTGTGTGGGGAATGATGCACGGTGTGCTTATGGTAGTGACCAGAATTTATGGAAGTGTTGCTGATAAGAATAAAAAGGCTGGCGCCGGCTCTTTAAATGGCCCTTCAAAAGTGGTATACGCAGTGAAAGTGGCCCTTACCTTTATTTATGTCACATGCGCCTGGGTTTTCTTTAGGGCAGATACACTGTCAGATGCACTAACGGTTATTAAAAAGATGTTTACTCCTTCAGGTTTTGCCGGAACTCACATAAGCATCAAGCTGGCAGAGTGTTTCCAAATGGATGAAATCTGGTATGTGTTTAAAGTTACTCCCATCCCGAAGTGGACATACGGCGGATATGTGTGTATGTGGATGATACTTATTTTTACATCAGTTCTGATATTTAGCGGAAAGACTGCAAAGATGATGGCAGATTCCTTTGAAAAGAGGCTTATGGCTGCTACATGTGTTGACACTGGAAAGAAAGATGGCAGGCTCGTATTTTACACAGTAATTCTGGCCGGACTATTTACTTGGTGCGTTCTAAGCCTTGGTAATGTAAGCACATTTTTATATGTGAATTTCTAAAGGAATATCTGTGATATATGATGTTTCGTTCAAGAAAGAGTAGATTATATGAAAAAAAAGAATGTAGCTTTGGGGTTAATAAAGATATTCACTGCGCTTGTTTTAGTTATTCTTATAGCTGTAACAGCTCTTGTAGTGTATGTTGACCCGTTTTTTCATTATCATACACCACGTAGCGGTTTTCCTTACGTTGTGGATAACCAGCTGTCTCAGAATCCGGGAATGGCAAGGAATATGGACTATGATAGTTGCATTATCGGATCTTCCATGACGGTAAATTTTCACACTGATGATTTTAAAGAGATCATGGGCCTTAATACCCTGAAACTCTCTTACAGTGGTGCATACCCAAGAGATGACTACAATATTTTAAGTATTGTATTTGATGAGAATTCATATGCAAGACATAACAATGATGTTAAGGCGGTTTTTCTTGGGCTTGATATTCCTACGCTCACTGCTGATACTGATGAGATAAAATACGAGCTTCCTATGTATCTTTATGATAACAATATCGTGAATGACGTAAGCTATGTCTGGAACAAGGATGTTTTGCTTGAGTATATTTTAAGACCTATGATTCAGAAGACCCCAACCAACCTATCCGAAGTGTATGCAAGCTGGTGGACTGATGAATATTACAACATCCAATGGGTTATGCATAATTATGAGGCTCCGGAACCTGTAGCGGAGGAAATGGATCCCGATACTCTTATTCCGCAGACCAATGAGAACCTTCAGGTTAACATTCTGCCCTTTATAGAAGAGCACCCGGATACGGATTTTTATGTGTTTTTTCCGCCCTACAGCATACTTTACTGGAACAATGTTTTGACGGAAAATCATTTAGAAGCTACCTTAAAACAGTATGAATTTGCGGCTTCTGTTCTTTTGAAGTATGATAATGTGCATCTGTTTTATTTTCAGAACATGGAAAATGTAGTGACAGATTTAAATAATTATGCGGACTATACTCACTATAAGCCTGATATAAATAAGTATATGGTTGAGTGCTTTTCAACCGGAGAGCACGAGGTTAATGACATAGAAGAGTTTAAGGCCGAACTTGAAAAAATGCGTGATATTATCGATAGATTCGATTTTGCAGAGCTTTTTTCAAAAGAGTATTAGTAGGTGTATTGTCAGAAAGGATTTTGAATGGCAAATAACAGAAACGAAAATATAAGAGATGAGGGCGGAATACCTAAGTGGGTGCACATATTGGTGCTTTCACTTATAGCAATTATTATTGTGGTTGCACTTGTAAGGCTTGCTATCTGGAACAAGGGCAGAACCATTGATACCTCCGATGTTGATGCGTCTGAGTTCGAGGTGGAAGTTCTTGATCAGATATTCACCATGCCTGCTGAAAAGCTTGAAGGTCATGAGGATGACGGCAAAGAGACAATACTTGTTCTTGGAAATGATGCTGTAACCTATGACTCTGCTGAGACAGGAATTTGCGGACAAATTGCTGATAAGATAGGTGCTACAGTAATAAACGGTGGATTCGCGTCTAGTAATATCGCATTAAAAAATTCTCAGTATGATGATAGCTACAAGCTTGACAGATTCAGCTTTTACAATGTGGCTTCAAGCATTGCAAGCGGCGATTTTTCAGGAATGAAGGAAACAGCAACTTCTTTTGATGATTATTCCTATACATTAAATACTGAGTCTATTGCGAACCTTGACTTTAATACAGTAGATACGCTTGTTATTTACTACGATGCTACAGATTATATAAATCTTCGTCCCGGAATGAACCCCTCAGATATGCAGGATCCTATGACCTACATGGGAGCTCTTGATTCCGGAATAAAGATGATTCAGGAGAAATATCCCTTTATCAGGATCGTATGCATGTCCTTTACTTTCTGCTATGCCTATGATACAGATGGCACGCTTAAGAACGGCGACCGAGTGGATTTTGGTAACGGAAAGCTCACAACCTATCTTCAGCATATGATAGATACCTGTGGAGATACAGGCGTATCTTTTGTGGATAACTACTACGGAACAATCGATGAAGGAAACAGTTCAGACTACCTTCTTGATAATATTCATGTGAATCAGGCATGTAATGAGCACATTGCAGCTCATTTTGCAGAGGCTATTTATGGAATCAACTAAGAAAAACGCAGTTATGGCGATTTTGTTTTTGCAGGCAGCGGTAATGATCTATTCTCTTACCACTGTTATTAGCAAGTTCGTCTCTGGTTATGAATTTTTATCGGTGAAATTTATATTGCTGTATATGCTGGACTTTGCAGTTCTTGGCATATATGCCATATTGTGGCAGCAGCTTTTGAAAAAGTTCGAGTTGTCTGTAGCCTATGCAAATAAGGCTATGACACTTTTGTGGTCACTTTTGTGGAGCACTGTTATCTTCCACGAGCAGATTACTGTGACAAAGGTGATCGGAGTAGTCCTCGTGATCGCAGGAACAATAGTCCTTAATTATCCGGCTAAAGAAAAGGAGGATAAATGATGATACCTTTTATTTTCCTTATGCTTTTCGGACAGCTTCTTGCGTCGGTGTCACAGATTCTGCTAAAGAAGAGCTCTCAGAAGGAGTACCCTTCCTTTATAAGGCAGTATCTTAACGTGCTGGTAATTGCAGGATACGGATTATTGGTCGTATCTCTGCTTATAGCAATAATCTGCTATGGCCATATGCCCTATATGTATGTGGTAATAATGGAGCCCATAGGATATATTCTTGTGATGTTCCTTAGCAGATTTATATTTAAAGAAAAGATAACCATTAACAAAATAGCAGGTATGATACTTATACTTGCAGGAATAGCAGTTTTTTATCTAATGTAAGATGTATGACTTAAATCAGGGGAAATACTGGGAAAAACCCTTATTTGCAATATTTACGTTTTGCAGTTAGAATATGCTATGGATTTTATCATTTAGTTTTAATTTTCGGAGGAAAAGATGAGAACATATCTTGTAACCGGCGGTGCCGGATTTATTGGTTCAAATTATATACACTACATGTTTAAGAAATACGACAACGAGATTCGTATTATCAACGTTGATGCTCTTACATATGCAGGTAACCTTGAGAACCTCAAGGATATTGAGGAGAGAGACAACTACACTTTTGTAAAGGCTAACATCTGTGACAGAGAAGCCATTACAAAGATTTTTGAAGAGAATGATATCGACAGAGTGGTGCATTTCGCTGCAGAGAGTCACGTTGACAGATCTATCGTGAACCCTGAGATCTTTGTTGAGACCAACGTACTTGGTACAGCTACAATGCTTAACGCAGCTAAGAAAGCATGGGAGCTTCCTGATGGTTCTTTCAAGGAAGGTAAGAAGTTCCTCCACGTAAGTACTGACGAGGTTTATGGTTCACTTCCTGAGGATCCCAATGCTTACTTCTATGAGACAACACCTTACGATCCCCATAGCCCTTATTCAGCAAGTAAGGCAAGCTCAGATATGCTTGTTAAGGCTTATATGGATACATATAAGTTCCCTGCAAACATCACAAACTGCTCAAACAACTATGGCCCTTATCAGTTCCCTGAGAAGCTCATACCTCTTATGATCCACAATGCACTTGAGGGCAAGGACCTTCCCGTATACGGAGATGGTAAGAACGTTCGTGACTGGCTTTATGTTGAGGACCACGCTAAGGCAATAGACATGGTTCAGGAAAAGGGCAGACTTTTCGAGACCTACAACATTGGTGGACATAACGAGAAGCAGAATATTGAGATCGTTGAGACAATCATTGATGTACTCAGAGAGTCCCTTGATGATTCAGATCCAAGAAAGGCTAAGCTTACACACGACCTTATCAAGTATGTAGAAGACAGAAAGGGACACGATCGCCGTTATGCCATCGCTCCCGATAAGATCAAGGCTGAGATCGGCTGGGAGCCTGAGACAATGTTCCGTGAAGGTATCAGAAAGACCATTAAGTGGTTCTTTGCTCACGAGGACTGGATGGAGCACGTAACAAGCGGTGACTATCAGAAATACTATGAGAGCATGTATAGTGATAAGCTTTGATTTTGGAAAAATTTTTACAAGAGTATTTTAAATAAGCAACGGAGAGCCGGGATTTATGCCCTAGGCTCTCTATTGTGTGTTATGGAATACATAGATTCTTGAACAAAAGTCCAAGATTATTTCGTTCGAGGGGTCACCTGATGGAGGAGAGATTCTATGAGCAAAATTTCAATCGTAGTTCCGGTTTACTATAATTCGGACACCCTTGAGATGTTATACGAAGATATGAAGGAAAAGATCTTCGATAAACTCGGGGATTACGAGCTTGTCTTTGTTGATGACGGCTCAGGTGATAATTCCTGGGAAATTATGAATAAGATTGCAGAGAAGGATCCCAATGTAGTCTGCACAAAGCTTTCCCGCAATTTTGGAGAGCATGCGGCTATTCTGGCAGGTCTTTCTGTCTGCACAGGCGATTGTGCTGTTACAAAGCAGGCAGATCTTCAGGAGGATTCAACTCTTATTCTTGATCTGTATGAGAAATGGAAGGAAGGAAACAAGGTTGTACTTGCTATCCGCTCAGAGAGAGATGAGGGCGCGGTTAAGAAATTCTTTGCGGGAATGTACTATTTCATCGTAAGGAAGACCATAAATAAGGATATGCCCCAGGGCGGCTGTGACTGCTACCTTCTCGACAGACAGGTAATCAAGGTCCTTGAGATGATGGATGAGAAGAATTCATCCCTTACCCTGCAGGTAATGTGGGTTGGCTTTAAATCAGCCAAGGTATACTTCCACAGAAAGGACAGAACTGTAGGAAAGTCCAGATGGACCTTTGCGAAGAAGTTTAAGCTTGTTATGGATTCGATGATGAGCTTTTCATACTTCCCTATCAGAATGATGAGTATAACGGGAGTAATCTTTGCGGTAGCTGCTCTTATAGGAATTATAGGTGCTATATATGAGAAGCTTACGGTGGGAACACCCATTGCCGGATACGCATCACTTATGTGCGTTGTCCTGTTTTCTTCAGGTCTTATCATGCTTACCCTTGGAATGCTTGGTGAGTACATATGGAGAGCTCTGGATGAGTCTCGCAAGAGACCGCCGTTCATTATAGATGAAGTTGTTAAGAATAATGAAAAATAAAGCATATCAGTGACTAAGCTTTTAATGCTGAGAACAGGCAATATATGGTATAATATTGCAGAACTTTTATGCGTAATTAATGGAGGTTTATATAGATGAAAGGAATTATCCTCGCCGGTGGATCCGGTACCAGACTTTACCCGTTAACAAGAGCTATTTCAAAGCAGATCATGCCTGTATATGACAAGCCCATGATCTACTATCCCCTGTCAACACTTATGCTTGCGGGAATAAGAGAAGTGCTTATCATTTCAACACCCAGAGATCTTCCTATTTTTGAGGATCTTTTCGGAACAGGTGAGCAGCTTGGTATGTCATTTACCTATGCTATTCAGGAAGAGCCCAGAGGACTGGCTGATGCATTTATCATCGGTGCGGACTTCATCGGCAATGATTCAGTAGCTCTTGTACTTGGCGATAACATTTTCTATGGTCAGAGCTTTAGTAAGCTCCTTAAGGAAGTTGCGTCAAGAGAAAAGGGTGCAACAATCTTTGGATATTATGTACGTGATCCCAGAGAATACGGCGTAGTTGAGTTTGATGAGAACGGCAAGGCCCTTTCAATCGAGGAAAAGCCCGAGCATCCCAAGAGTAATTACGCAGTTCCCGGTCTTTATTTCTATGATAATGATGTAATTGAGATTGCAAGAAACGTTAAGCCTTCTGCAAGAGGCGAGATTGAGATCACAAGTGTAAATAACGAGTATCTTCGCCGCGGAGACCTTAGGGTTGAGACAATGGGCCGAGGCTTTGCATGGCTTGATACAGGTAACCATGATTCTCTTCTTGATGCTGCTGATTTCGTCTGTGCATTCCAGAAGAGACAGGGACTTTACGTTTCATGTATCGAAGAGATAGCTTATAAGAGAGGATTTATTGACAAGGAGCAGCTTCTTAAGCTTGCTGAGCCTCTTATGAAGACTGATTATGGCAAATATTTGGTTGAGGTAGCGAATGGACTCTAAATCTTTCAGATTGTCTATACTGGCACTTGTTACTACGGTAGTCCTTGTTGGCGTTGTGGTTTATGCCGCGAACAGGGATAAGATTCATGCGCTCATGGGAGCAAATAGTACCTATGAGGAGTCTTCCGATGCGATGGAAGGTGAAGAAGCCGAAGTGACTGAATCCACCGAGTACGGTGAGCAGATAGGTGATAACCTTAAAGGTTTTTTGACTGCTGATGATTTCTTTGATAAGAGTGAGCAGAGACCTTCTGTTGTGGTAGTTGTAGACAATGTGCCTGTTCCTGCAAATGCAGAGGATTCAGGCGTGGAAGATACCACTGACCTTCTTGATGTGCCCCAGGCAGAGAAATCTGAACCGGATAAGCCCGAGGGAGAACAGGCTGAAGTAAAGCCGGATGAAGAAAAATCCGAAGAAGATAAGCCTGATCTTGAAGATAGTTCAAATGAGAGCAGTTCTGAAGGCGACAGTGAAGATACCACAGCTGCAGATAGTAGTTCCGCAGAAAGCAGTTCTGCTGAAACATCTGATACAAATTAATTTTTTCGGAGGATTTATATAGAAATGGGAAAGTTAACTGTTGAAACATGCGAAATCGAAGGACTTAAGGTTATTACACCTCAGGTTTTCGGAGATAGCAGAGGCTATTTCATGGAGACATATTCAAGACGTGATTTTGAGCAGATTGGAATTGATATGGAATTTGTTCAGGATAATCAGTCTGCATCTAAGAAGGGAGTACTTAGAGGACTTCATTTCCAGAAAAACTTCCCTCAGGATAAGCTTGTAAGAGTTGTAAACGGCGAAGTCTTTGACGTTGCTGTTGACCTTAGAAAGGGATCAAAGACCTTTGGAAAGTGGTTTGGAGTTACTCTTTCTGCTGAGAACAAGAAGCAGTTCTTTATTCCTAAGGGATTTGCCCATGGATTTTTAGTATTATCCGACTATGCTGAGTTTGCATACAAGTGCTCAGATTTCTATCATCCCGATGATGAAGGCGGAATTCTTTGGAAGGATCCCGAAATCGGAATAGAGTGGCCCTACGCTGATGAGACAGAACTTATCATGTCTGAAAAGGATCCTAAGTGGGGAACACTTTCTGATTATAAAAAGGAACACGGAGAATAACATTGATGGAAAAGCAGTGTAGAGACAAACTGCCGATTATCAGTGAATTTCCCAAAAAGATAGTTCTTGGAGTTTACTATGTGCTGGCTCTTGTTCTGATGATGATTATTGTATTTCATTATAATCCGCTTGCAGACCAGCACACAGAGTTCCTTAAGAAGATGTGCGCGTGCATCCTTCTTGGTCTTTCGGCAGCTCTTATGACCTTTTGGTATGATAAGCTTATGGTTTTGCCGGTGGAACTTTATAATTCCAGGAAGCTTATCTGGCGTTTGTCGGTTAATGATTTCAAAAAAAGATATGCGGGATCCTACATGGGAGTAGTGTGGGCACTGGTTCAGCCGGTGGTCACAGTTTTGATGTATTGGTTTGTATTTGATCGCATTTTTCAGACCAGATCCCAGATGGTTGCCGGAGGAGTAGAGGTACCTTACGTTTTGTTCCTCACAACCGGTCTTGTTCCCTGGTTCTTCTTTAACGAAGCACTTATGAACGGAACAACATCTTTATTGGAATACAACTATCTTGTAAAAAAAGTTTTGTTTAAGATCAGTATTCTTCCACTTATAAAGATAATAGCAGCTCTTTTTATTCATGTATTCTTTGCGGGAGTTATGCTTATTGTTGCCTGCATGTACGGCTATACGCCTACGATTTATACGGTTCAGCTGCTTTATTATGCAATTTGTGAGTTTGTGCTGGTTTTATCAATTTGCTATACAACCTGCGCTGTAGTAGTCTTTTTTAGGGATCTTACCCAGATTCTTGCTATCGCGCTTCAGGTTGGTCAGTGGGCAACACCTATTTTGTGGGATATAAATATGCTCCCTGACAGACTTAAGTGGATAATTAAACTCAATCCCATGACATATGTTGTAAACGGCTACAGAAGTTCTGTTTACGGTAATGAGTGGTTTTTTGAGCATTTCTACTCAAGCACTTATTTTTGGATTTTTGTAGTAGTCGTATTTTGTATAGGTTCACTTATTTTTAAGAGATCAAAGAGTCATTTTGCAGATGTTCTGTAAACTAATGGAAATTACTGCCTATGGATAAGGATATTGCGATTAAGGTCACGGACCTTACGAAAAAATATAAATTATACGGTAAAAACTCTGACAGACTTAAGGATGCTTTGGGTCTTCTTCCTAAAGACAGTTGCACGGAGCATCTTGCCCTAAACCATGTTAATCTGGAAGTAAAGCGAGGAGAGACAATAGGAATTATTGGAACAAACGGTTCCGGTAAATCAACAATCCTTAAGATAATCACAGGAGTTCTATCACCCACATCAGGTTCTGTCGAAGTTGATGGCCATATTTCCGCTCTGCTTGAGCTGGGTGCGGGCTTTAATATGGAATACAACGGAATTGATAACATTTACCTTAACGGTATGATGATTGGATTTTCCGAGGAAGAAATCGATAAGAGGCTTGATGCCATTCTGGAATTTGCAGATATTGGAGATTATGTATATCAGCCTGTTAAGACATACTCAAGCGGTATGTTTGTAAGACTGGCTTTTGCGGTAGCGATAAATATAGATCCAGAGATTTTGATCGTTGATGAGGCTTTATCAGTCGGAGATGTATTTTTCCAGGCAAAGTGCTATCACAAGTTTGAGGAATTTAAGAAGCAGGGAAAGACAATTCTGTTTGTTTCCCATGATCTGTCTACTATCAGCAGATATTGTGACAGAGCAATTTTGCTTAATCAGGGCGTGGTTCTTGGTGAAGGTGCACCAAAGAAAATGATCGATATATACAAGCAGGTGCTTGTTGGTCAGTATCCACTGCCTGAGAATGATTTCAAATCCCTTCTTGAGGATGAGGATATCAGAAAAGCTGCAGAAGAAGCTGATGAAAAGGCTGATAAGAAAAATAAAACCGAGAAGCCTGAAGAGAAGGACCAGGGAGCAAATCCTGATCTTTTGGAATATGGTAATGGTGCAGCAGAGATAACAGAGTTTTATACTACTGATTCAAAGGGGCTTAGAACAAATTCAGTAATAAAGGGCTCAGAGTTTACCATCCATATGAAGGTTAATTTTATAAGAGATGTGGCAGCTCCGATTTTTGCCTTTACCTTTAAAAATATCATGGGAATTGAGATATCAGGAACTAATTCCATGGTTGAGAAGGCATTTCTTGAGCCTGTAAGTGCAGGAGATGTGAAGGAGATAACTTTCACACAGAGAATGCAGCTTCAGGGAGGAGAGTATCTAGTATCATTTGGGGTGACCGGATTTGAGCAGGATGATTTTGTAGTGTATCATCGGCTGTATGATGCTATGAATATCACTGTGGTATCGGACAAGAATACAGTAGGATATTTCGATATGGAATCCAAGGTCAGTGTAACAGATTCTACGAAGGATTGATCAGATGCAGGAAGAAGTATTTATTGGGAATGTAAAACTTAATTACAAGCATTACGCGGGGCTTGATCTTTACAGTGATGGCGCTGTTGAGAATGAAATCTTTGACATTGTAAGAAAACACAAGAAGGAAGAATATCCGGAGATAATTGAGAAAAGGGCTAGCTGGCCTATTCTTTACCATTTATCGGAACTCAGAAGCAATATCGTAGAGTGGATTCCTATGAAGGGAAATGAAAAGGTTCTTGAAGTAGGTTCAGGATGCGGTGCCATTACAGGCATGCTCTCTGAGAAGGCAGGAGAAGTTATCGCCTGTGACCTTTCTAGGAGAAGAAGCGAGATAAATGCCACAAGAAACAGTGAGTGCGATAATGTCACTATCCATGTAGGTAATTTCAGGGATATTGAGCCTGATCTTCCGGGAGATTTTGATTTTATCTTCCTTATCGGTGTGTTTGAGTATGGTCAGGGTTACATAGGAACTGAGAATCCATACGAGAATTTCCTTTTGATGCTTAAAAAGCATCTTAAAAAGGGTGGAAGAATTGTCATTGCTATAGAAAACAGAACCGGACTTAAGTATTTTGCAGGAGCTCCGGAGGACCATCTTGGATCCTATTTCTCAGGAATTGAAGGGTATTCCAAGGATTCTGTTGCAAGGACATTTACTAAGAATGGTCTTATCAGGATTTTCAAGAAGTGCGGAATGAACGATTATCATTTCTACTATCCATATCCTGATTATAAGCTTATGACCAGTCTTCATTCCGATAAGCATCTTCCGGCATATGGAGAACTTCAGGATAATGTCAGAAATTACGACAGAGACAGACTCCTTCTTTTCAATGAAAAGAGAGCCTATGAGACTCTGATCCATGATGGCATGTATCCGGATTTTGCAAATTCTTTTGAAGTAATCTTGGGACCGGAATTTGATACTGTTTACTGCAAGTATTCAAATGACAGGGCTGAGGAGTACAGAATAAGAACAGATATAGTCATAGATAAGCTTGGAAGGAAGATCATCAAAAAGCATGCCCTTACTGAAGCTGCAATCGACCATGTATTTGGTATGCAGGATGCTTACTATGGTCTTCGTGAAAGATACAGAGGCGGAGACTTGGAAGTCAATGACTGTCAGCTAGATGAGAAATCAAGATGTGCTATTTTCTCATATGTAAATGGTATACCGCTGACGGCTCTCTTTGATGCCTGCCTAGAGTCTGATGATATGGACTCATTCAATGCTCTGTTTAGAGAGTATATGCGGAGAATAGGATACAGGGCTGATTATCCTGTTACGGATTATGACCTTGTTTTCTCAAATATATTGGTTAACGGTCCTATATGGACTATCATTGATTATGAGTGGACTTACGGAAAATGCATTCCTGCCAAGGAACTGGCATTTAGAGCTCTTTACAGCTACAAGCTTGAGGATAGATCAAGAGACAAGCTTGATGTTAAGGAACTATATGACACAATAGGACTTACAGATGAGGATGTTAAGAATCTTCTTGCTGAAGAGGCTGAATTCCAGAAATATGTCACAGGAAGACGTAAGTCTCAGGTTGAACTTTGGAGAATGATCGGCAGAAATGCCATTGTTCCAAAGGAACTTGCAGGTGCAAGTGAGACAGCAAGAAGCGCCGAGGAAATCCAGATTTATGTAAACGAAGGTGATGGTTATAGCGAGGAAGATTCTATTTTCCCTGAAGACACCTACGATGAGCATAACATTGTCACTCTGGACATTGAATGTAATGACAAGATTGAGACCATAAGAATCGATCCTGCATTTTCTTCCTGCATAGTTACACTTAAGCAGGTATTGTGGAACGATGTTTCCGTTGAGGAAGGCAATATGAAGCTTTCCATACATCCAAACGGTTCATGGATTTCTGAGGACAGCATTGTGTTCGGAACAGATGATCCTAATATTGAATTTGGTTTTATGGATGAAAAGATAGAGAAGAAGAGGGAAAATCATCTCAAGGTTACTTACATGATGACCCTTATTCCGAGAGAAACAGCGATTACGCTGGAGGACTCACTTCGTGTAAATGAGGATGAGGTTCAGGAGGAGAAAAGCGAGCTGCTTCGCAAGATCAAGAGAAAGCTTCTTCCACAATGAGAAGCTAAGATTTTACCAAGGGGTGTCCTTAGGGACAAGTAATGATGCTGAAAAAAGTTGCTAAGAATGTACTGAAAAACAGCAGAAAGAGTAGCTACCAGAGGATTGTTAAGGAGAAAAAGAATGCCTATAACATCTGGGAGCACAAGCGTGAGAAGCGTCCGATTTTCGTAGAGGGAGGGGAGGCTTCAAAGGTTACGGGCAGACTTCAGCTTACAACTGAGGTTGTGTCCTATACTTCTGTGTGGCGAGAGACAGATCCAGAGGCAACAGGCGAGAAGATACTTGTTTTTGTAAGCCCCAAGGGAAAGCTTGCAGGGCATGCTGTAGAGAATATCCGAAGATACTTTGAAGCTCATCCTGAGATAAATGTAGTATATGGCGATGAAGATGAGTTTGTGGGACGCGGGAAATACGGCCATCCGTACTTTAAGCCTGACTGGTCACCGGACACATATTTAAACGCCTTCTATATTGGAAGCGTATTTGCCTGCAGAGCAAACACCTACGAAACAGCACTTTCTGAGTATGAGAATGCCATTAAGATGCTTGGAGGAACTTCCGGTGTTAAGAAAAACAGTCCGGAAGCTGTAGGACGCGAGGCGAGTATGCTTTCTGCAGACGTACTTTTCTGCATGCTTGCCATAGAGGAGCGAGCCTTCGGAAAACGAGAAGGCATGGAGTTTCCCATTGGCCATATAAATGAGATATTATTCCATAGGAATCCGGATGTGGATGTTTTTTATGGAAGAGGATTTCATAATTCAAGGCATATGCTGATGCGGCCAACGACCCTTAGTATCATTATTCCCACCAAGGATCATCCGGACACGCTTTTTCAGTGCCTTAAATCGATAGTATCCACCACACATGAGAAGAACATTAAATATGAGATCGTGGTGGTAGATAACGGAAGTAGTGCATATAACCGCGTAAGATACGGCTCATATATAAACATGATAGATAAGACAAATGGTTTAACAAACATTACTTATCTATATAAAGTTGAGGACTTTAATTTTTCACATATGTGCAATAGGGGAGCAGCCCGTTCAGGCGGCGATTTCCTGTTGTTCCTGAATGATGACATTGAAGCAACGCAAGATGGATGGCTAAGGGAAATGCTTTCTCAGGCCCAGCTTAGACATGTAGGTGTTGTAGGAGCAAAGCTTCTTTATCCCGACACTGATCTTATTCAGCATGCGGGAATAACCAATGTAAGACTTGGCCCTGTTCATAAGCTTCAAAAGATGCATGATCAGAAGTCACATTACTTTGGTTTTAACAGAGGAATACATAATCTTATCGGAGCTACCGGCGCATGCCTTATGCTCAGCAGAGATAAGTTCAATGAAATAGGCGGCTTCCCGGAGGAGTTGGCGGTTGCCTTTAATGACGTGGATCTGTGCTTTAGCATATATGAGAGAGGCTACTACAATGTATGCTGCAATCATATAAGCCTATATCATCATGAGTCTTTGAGCAGAGGACTTGATACGCTTGATATGCGTAAAATGGAGAGATTATCCGCAGAGTATGATATTTTGATGAAGAGACACCGTGGTTTCTACAACATGGATCCCTTCTACAGTAAGTATCTTACTGATGATGAGACTATAAGCGCTATAATACCATGTGAGGATTTCCTTCCTGTGGAGGATATTCCTTTCCATGCCATGAAGGTTCATGAAGATGGATATACAGAAGCCAGAGAGGATGCCTGCCTGCGCCTTGGCGTTGAGTATGCCGGTACCATGGAGAACTGGCTTTTTGGTACAAGAGATGGGGATGTAAAAGACGGCTATTACATTAAAGGTTATAGTTTTGTAATAGGTTCAGATAATGCCTTTTTTGACAGAAGACTTGTCCTTAGACAGGTTGAACAGTCCGAAGAGGGCGCAAGACCTGCGTCTAAAATTGTTTACAGTTTTCCTGTTTATACATGGTATAGACCGGATATTAAGCTTAGATTGCAGGATCAGATAGATGTAGATTTAACAGGATATAAGGTACGTATTGCCAAGGGTAAGCTTCAGCCGGGATTTTATCAGGTTGGAATGGTTGCTCTTGACCAGACAGGAAGCCTTAAGCTAATAAACTGGGTACCTAATCTTCTTAAGGTGAAAAAATGACAGATAACAAATTTGATTATAAAAGTGCATATGAAAAAGAAAAGCTAAAGAGTGCAGCACTTGCACAGAAGGTAGCTGATCTTGAGGATAAAAATCAGGAGCTTGATTTTAAACTCAACAGGATTAAGAGTAATCCGATCTGGAAGGTAAGCACTCCTTTCAGAAAAACCATGCACTTTGTTATTAGACAAAAGGACAGAGTTAAGAATGCAGGATCAATTGGCGGCGTCATTGCAAAGGTAAAGTATAAGCAGATTGAGCGCAAGGCCAAGGTTCATTACGGAACAGAGAGTTTTCCTGATGAAGCAAGAAGAAATCAGGAGATGAGCGAGAAATTCGATAGAATGCCACTTATCAGCATTCTTGTACCGCTCTATAACACACCGGAAAATTTCCTTAGGGATATGATCGAGTCTGTGCTTGATCAGACCTATGTAAACTGGCAGCTTTGTCTTGCTGACGGTTCCGATGCTGAACATGCCTATGTTGAGCAGGTTGTAAGGGAATACGAGAAGGACGAGAGAGCAAAGAAGAGCGGTTTAGACGGAGCAGGCATTTTATATCACAGACTTGAAAAGAACACCGGAATTTCAGGTAATACCAACGAGTGTTTAAAGCTTGCGACAGGTGAATTTATAGGACTTTTGGATCATGATGATATTCTTCATCCTGAGGTTTTATATTATTACGTCAAGGCTATAAATGAGGAAAATGCAGATTATCTTTACTGCGACGAGGCTACCTTCTCAGGAAAGAGCATCGATCACATGATAACCATGCATTTTAAGCCTGATTATGCACCTGACAACTTAAGAGCAAATAACTATATCTGCCACTTCAGCGTATTTAAGAGAAGTCTCCTCGACGGAACAGAGCTTTTCAGAACTCAGTTTGACGGAAGTCAGGACCATGATATGATCCTCAGACTTACAGATAATGCCGAGAAGATTGTACATATTCCAAGACTTCTTTATTACTGGAGATCACACGCAGGAAGTGTTGCCTCTGATATAAGCGCTAAGAGCTATGCTATTGATGCCGCAAGAGGAGCTGTGGCTGATCACCTGCGGCGTCACGGATATGAGCACTTCAAGATCACAAGTACCAGAGCTTTTGAGACTATTTTCAAAATAGCATACGAGGTTGAGGGTACACCCAAGATTTCCATAATTATCCCTACATGTGAGCATTTAGAGGATTTAAAGAGATGCCTTACATCAATCTATGAGAAGTCTACATATGACAATTATGAGATTATCCTTGTGGAAAACGGAAGCTCATCCAAGGAAATCAAGGCATATTATGATGAACTTAGAAACGGAGCCATGAGCTCTGTGCTAAAAATAGTAGATTTCTACGAAGATAAGAATAATCTTTTGCCTGATGGTAAGAAGCCGGCATTTAACTATTCAAAAGTAGTTAATTACGGTGTTAAGCACAGTACAGGAGAGTATATTCTTCTTCTTAACAATGATACAGAAGTTATCACAGTGAACTGGATGGAAGAACTCCTTATGTACGCTCAGAGAGCGGATGTGGGAGCAGTTGGCGGAAAACTATATTTCCCCAATAGGAAGATCCAGCACGCAGGAATCGTATTAAGACTTGGTGCCCACAGAACAGCAGGCCATTGCCATTATGGTCAGGAGGGCATGAACCTCGGATACATGGGAAGACTTTGTTATGCACAGGACATGTCTGCAGTCACCGGAGCATGTCTCATGGTTTCAAGGGTGAAGTATGATGAAGTCGGTGGATTCGATGAGGGCTTTGAGGTGTCACTAAATGACGTTGATTTCTGTTTGAAACTTCGTGAAAAGAACTATCTCAACGTATTTACGCCTTTTGCTGAGATGTATCATTATGAGTCAGCCTCAAGAGGACTTGATCTTGAGGGCGAAAATGCTAAGAGATATGATGCAGAGTCAGAGCACTTCAGAACAAAGTGGAAGAGTGTTCTTGATAAGGGAGATCCTTATTACAATCCTAATTTTTCACTTGATAGAAGTGATTTTTCACTTAATGTTGAGGGCTATAGCAGCCTTAGAAATGCATAAATGCGGGATTTTTCCCGATGCATACATCGCTTGCTTTTTAAAAATATAAGTGTTTTACTTAAAGTGTATGAGAAGTACGTTATGAAAAGGTTTACTTGAAGGAGGTTAGAATGAGCGAAGCGTTAAAACAGCTTGAATATTGGCTTAATGATTCTTATTTTGATGAGGATACCAAGAGTGAACTTCTGGCTATTCGCAATGATGAGAAGGAAGTAGAAGACAGATTTTATAGGGAGCTTGAGTTCGGCACAGGTGGTCTTCGCGGTGTAATCGGCGCAGGTACTAACCGTATGAATAAATATGTAGTTCGCAAAGCCACACAGGGACTTGCTAATTATATTAAGAAAAATGGTGGAGCAGACGGCGCAAAGAGAGGCGTAGCTATTTCCTACGACTGCAGACGTTTTTCACCGGAGTTTGCTGATGAGACAGCCAGATGCCTTGCAGCAAACGGAATTAAGGCATATGTATTTGATGAGCTTAGACCTACTCCTGAGCTTTCATTTGCTCTTAGAAAGCTTGGTTGTATCGCTGGTGTAATGATCACAGCTAGCCATAATCCGCCTGAATACAACGGATATAAGGCATATTGGGAGGATGGCGCACAGGTTACACCTCCTCATGATAACGGTATTATTACAGAAGTTAAGGCTATTACAGACTTCCATGAAGTAAAGACTATGTCTAAGGAAGAGGCTGTAAAGGCTGGCCTTTACGAGATAATCGGAAAAGAAATTGATGATGCATACATGGTTGAGCTTAAGAAGCAGATTATTCACCTTGATGCGATCAAGGAAATGGCTGAGAAACTCACAGTTGTATATACACCTTTCCATGGAACAGGACTTGTTCCTGTAAAGAGAGTTCTTGCAGAGCTTGGATTTAAGAACGTATATATCGTTCCTGAGCAGGAGCTTCCGGATCCTGAGTTTACAACTCTTGAGTATCCTAATCCTGAGGATCCAAAGGCATTTAAACTTGCACTTGAACTTGCTAAGGAGAAGAATGCGGATATCGTTCTTGCAACAGACCCTGATGCAGACAGACTTGGTGTTTATGCTCTTGATACAAAGAGCGGCGAGTATATTCCTTTCACAGGAAATATGTCAGGTATGCTGATCGGTGAGTATATCCTTCGTGAGAGACAGGCTACAAATACAATGCCTGCTAATCCTGCCTTTGTAACAACTATTGTTACAACAAATATGGCTAGAAGAGTAGCCGAGAAGTACGGCCTTCATTACATTGAAGTCCTTACAGGATTTAAGTATATCGGTGAGCAGATCAAGCTTTTCGAAGAGCACGGTCAGGAATACAACTATGTATTTGGCCTTGAGGAGAGTTATGGATGCCTTGCAGGTACACATGCCCGTGATAAGGACGCTATCGTAGCAGTTATGATGCTCTGCGAAGTAGCAGCCTTCTGCAAGAAGAACAACATGACTTTGTGGGATGCTATGATCGATATGTACGAGGATTATGGCTACTACAGAGAGGGACAGTACTCAATTACCATGAAGGGTATCGAGGGAGCAAAGGAAATTGCTGCTCTTATGGACAGACTTAGAAGCAATCCTCCAAAGACAATTGGTGAGTGGACAGTTGAAGAGTTCCGCGATTATAAGACAGGGGAGACAGTAAACCTTTCTACAGGAGAAAAGGGTAAGACAGGACTTCCTGAGTCAAATGTACTTTACTTTGCACTAAATGGAGATTCATGGTGCTGCGCACGTCCTTCTGGAACAGAGCCCAAGATTAAGTTCTACATGGGCGTTAAGGGCACAAGTCTTGAGGATGCAGATAAGAAGCAGCAGGAGCTTACTGACGCTGTTAAGGCATTTGTTGAGAAATAATAAAAATTTGAAGTATTTGAAGGGGTGCTACAACTAATAAATGTAGCACCCTTTTTATGCCTTAAATCCTTTATATACGCTAAATAATGATATATAATTGAATCTATGTTGAACAATATTAAGAAAACAATTGCATATGCCAGAAGAAACGGAATAACCGATGCGGTAATGGCTGCTGCAGAGAGAATTCATGATCAGAAGGCAGATAACTATACTTACGAATTACCTGCAGAAGAAGAGCTGGAGAAGCAAAGAAAATGGTATCGTGCTTTATTGAATGATGCCAACAAGTCAAAGATGCTTCCTCTTATAAGTATAATCGTGCCCTGTTATAACACGGATAAGGTATTCCTTAAGGATATGATAGATTCAGTTATCGGTCAGACCTATGGTAAGTGGGAATTGATCCTTGCAGAAGCTCCCGTTTCTGTAAAACGTCACGACGGAAAGATGGTTCATACATATCCTCTTAGAGATACTATTGGCGAGTATCATGTCAGAGATGGAAGGGTGCGCTATCTTCAACTTAAAAGCAATGCGGGCATATCAGAAAATACGAACGGAGCCCTTGACATAGCAAGAGGTGACTATATAGCACTTTTGGATCACGACGATATCCTTACTCCGGATGCACTTTGCGAGGTATCGATAGCGGCAATCAAGAACTATCCGAGGTTAATTTATTCAAATGAGGATAAGTGTGATGCTGAAGGAAAGAATTTCTTTCAATGTCATAAAAAACCTTCGTTTAATCCGGACCTGTTCCTTTCAAATAATTATATATGCCACTTCACAACAATAAGATCAGATGTTATCTTTGGGTGCCGCTTTAGAAGTGAGTATGATGGTGCGCAGGATTATGATTTATTCCTGCGGGCTATCGGAGATACCATGTGGGATACGAAGAACGCCAAAAAGCAGGTTGTTCATATTCCAAAGGTTTTATACCATTGGAGAAGTCATGACAATTCCACATCAAGTAACCCTGCCAGCAAATCATACGCATATGAAGCAGGACAAAATGCAGTCAGAGACTTTTTAAAAACACATGATATTAAAGCAGACGTGGAGCAGTTAAAGCACGTGGGCTTTTACAGAGTTGTATATAGGGACGATCCGTTCTTTTTCAGGAAAGACCTTGGAGTAATAGGCGGAAAGCTTGTAGACAAAAATGGTACCATAGTTGGTGGAAACTACAAAGAAAATGGTAACGTGCGTTATGATAAGCTGCCAAAGGGCTTTAGTGGTGGCTATCAGCATCTGGCAGTTTTGCAGCAGGATGCAGAGGCGGTGGATTTTAGATGTATGAAGATCCGCCCGGAATTGTACGACCTTTATAAGCAAACATTTGATATGTCCTATTCCGATACCACAAACGAGGAGAAGAGAGTTAGCTTTAGTAAGCTTATGGACGAGCAGGAGATAAGACAGAAGAGCATTCAGTTCTGCAAAAAGGCTCGGGAGATGGGCTACAGAGTAATGTGGGATCCGGAACTGGTGAGAACTCTTAATAAATGAAGCCGGGATATGATCAATATGACAAATACTGAAAATAAAGTTACGATAGTTATTCCTAATTATAACGGCATAAAGTTCCTTGATAACTGCTTAAGGAGCCTTTCAAGACAAACGGTAAAAGCAGATGTTATTGTTGTGGATAATGGTTCAGATGATGCCGGAATCCCTGATGCGAAGGAAAAGATAAAGGCGCATCCTGACAGGTATCCTAATGTACAGTTTAAGGTACTGTCTGCAAATACCGGATTTGCGAATGCTGTTAATGTTGGAATTTCAATGTGTAACACGGAATATGTTATTTTACTAAATAATGACACTGTTGCAGATGAGAGAATGACTGAGAGACTTTTGTATGCCATAGAACGCAGAAAGAATATTTTCTCGGTAGGCGCCAAGATGCTTTCCATGAAAAACAGACATCTGATAGATGACGCTGGAGATTTGTACTGCGCGCTGGGATGGGCATTTTCTCCTGCAAGAGATAAAAATAGCACAAGTTATTCCAAACCTGCGCAAGTGACGTCAGCCTGTGCTGGTGCTGCTATTTACAGAAAAAGCATAATGGATGAGATTGGCGGATTTGATGAAGCACACTTTTGCTATCTTGAAGATGTAGATGTGGGCTATAGAGCCAGAATTTGCGGATACGAGAATTGGTATGAACCAACGGCTGTAGTATATCATGCAGGTAGTGGTACTTCCGGGTCCAGATACAACGTGTTTAAGGAGGAGCTCACGGTAGCAAATAACTTGTATCTGATCTACAAGAATATGCCTGCATTTCAGATAATAGTCAATCTGCCGTTATTGATTCTTGGAATACTGATCAAACAAATATATTTTATGAAAAAAGGTTTGGGGGCAGCTTATGCCAAGGGCCTTCTTAAGGGAATTAAGAAGATAATAAGACACTGCGACAAAAAGGTAGCTTTTGATAGTAAGAACATCAAAAATTACCTTGTAATCGAGCTTGAACTGCTTGTAAACTGCATTCGCAGGCTTGTTGGTTAAGGTCAAGTGGTATAAAAGGATGTAGATATGATTAAAGACAATCAGACAAATCTGAATAGGCTTCACATCGTTGGAGACGGTATAATAATTGCCTGTTCTTACATACTTGCCTGGTATTTGAGGTTTGAATCTGCTTTTTCAAACATTGATCCCAGTGTAGGTATTCTGGAAATGGGGACATACTTTTCTGCCCTCTATTTTTTGATACCAGGATATTTAATTTTATATAGCATGTTTAACCTCTATACTCCCAGACGTGCTACCAGAATGCGATATGAGCTGTATAACATCTTTATGGCCAACATTATTGGTGTTATCGGCTTCCTTGTTGCTCTGTACATGATCCACCAGGATGACTTCTCCAGAGCGATGATCGGTATCTTTTTCTGTGTAAATGTCATTCTTGGCGGTCTTTCCAGGATTCTTCTTAGGAGATTCCTTAGATATATCAGAAGAAGAGGATACAATTTAAAGCACATTCTGCTGGTTGGATATTCCCGTTCTGCAGAGGGCTATATCAGCAGAATTAACAATAATCCCCAGTGGGGTTATGTTGTTTCCGGAATACTTGATGACATGGTTCCGGTGGGAACTTCCTACCACGGCGTAAAAGTAATTGGAGAAATCGACGAGCTTAACAACTTCCTCATAAAAAATCAGTATGATGAGATAACCATTACTTTGCCACTGGATAGATATGACAGACTTGAGGAACTGGTCGATACCTGTGAGATGTCAGGTGTTCATACCAAGTTTATACCTGATTACACAAGTCTTTTCCCCAGCAATCCGTATACTGAGGAAATACTTGGACTTCCTGTAATCAATATCAGATATGTGCCTCTTACAAACGGAGTAAACTCTATTGTTAAGCGCATAGCTGACATATTAGGTTCTCTTGTGGGAATAATCATCGCATCTCCTGTTATGCTTGCTGCAGCTATTGCTGTTAAGGCTTCAAGTCCCGGACCTATAATATTCAAGCAGGAACGTGTGGGCTATCATGGCAAGAAATTTATGATGTATAAATTCAGAACCATGGAACTTCAGTCTGAAAAGGCAGAAAAGAAGGGATGGACCACAAAAAACGATCCCCGTGTAACAAAGGTCGGAAGAATCTTAAGAAGCACAAGTATTGATGAACTTCCACAGCTATTTAACATTTTGATCGGTGAGATGTCACTTGTTGGACCAAGACCTGAGAGGCCTCAGTTTGTAGAAAAATTTAAGATGGACATACCAAGATATATGGTAAAACATCAGGTACGTCCCGGCCTTACGGGATGGGCGCAGATAAACGGTTACAGAGGAGATACATCTATCAGAAAACGTATAGAGTATGACATTTATTACATTGAAAACTGGACTTTTGGTTTTGATATAAGGATTCTGATCGGAACAGTTTTTCACGGTTTTGTGAATAAGAATGCTTATTAAACTTGTATAATTTGTCGTTTTATGGCAAAATAGGTCAGTGTAAAAAAATCAAAAGGAGATTTACTGACATGTCGAATCGATATGACGACGAGCTCAGAGGAAATAGAAGTAGCAGAGGCTCATCGAGGGGAACAGGAAGAAAAGGCGCTAAGAGAAAAAATAATAAGAAGGCACTGATAATACTGGGAATTGAAATTGCGGTATTGGCAGTTTTAGCAGTAATATTCTACGTAGTCTTTGTAGGGGTTGGAGTTGATAAAGTTCAGAAGGTTAACCTGGACGAAGAGAAGATCGCAAGCAGCGTTAACAGCGGTGTTGAAGATAACGAACAGATGACAGGCTATACTAATATTGCTTTGTTCGGTGTTGATGGTAGAAAGGGAGAACTTGAGAAGAAGACCAGAAGTGATACCATCATCATTGCGTCAATCAATAACGAGACCGGTGATATTAAGCTTGTATCAGTATACAGAGATACTTATCTTAATCTCAGCAACGACAGTTACAACAAGTGTAACACTGCATATGCAGCAGGCGGTCCGGAGCAGGCAATATCCATGCTTAATATGAACCTTGATATGGATATTACAGACTTTGTTACTATCGGCTTTGGCGGACTTACAGATGTTGTTAATGAACTTGGCGGCGTAGAGATCGATATTGAGGAGAGTGAGATTCCTCACCTTAATAACTATCAGTCAACAATGGCAGATGAGCTTGGTATGAAGTACACACCTGTTACAGAGACAGGACTTCAGACACTTGATGGTCTTCAGGCTACAGCTTACTGCAGAATCAGATATACAGCAGGTGATGACTTCAGAAGAGCTGAGAGACAGAGAACAGTTCTTATGGCAATCCTTGATAAGGCTAAGACAGCTTCAACAGGCGAGCTTGAGAGAGTAGCCAAGAAAGTATTCAGCGAGACCTATACTTCATTTGACCTCGACGGAATTATAAAGCTTCTGTCTAATGTATCAAATTACAAGGTTGTAGAGAATGACGGATTTCCTACAGCAGATTACAGAACTACCGGTACAATGGGTAAGAAGGGAAGTTGTGTAATTCCTAAGGATCTTGCAACAAACGTTAAGTGGTTACATGAGTTCCTGTTTGAAGATGCAGGTTATCAGGTATCCGACAGTGTTCAAAAATACAGTGATAAGATAGCTGCTGATGCTGCTGAGTATTTAGGCGAATAAAGGCAACTTGTGTTGAGGCCCCAGTGTTAGCTGGGGCCTTATTTTGAGTAGAGTTCTAGGAGAAATATGCAGACTGTAGATGTAATCATACCTACGTATAAGCCTGGGGCTGAGTTTTCGATGCTCATTGATGAGCTTGAAAAGCAGGCTTACAAAATTCAAAAAATAATAATCATAAATACAGAGAAGAGATACTTTGTGGAATCTTCCGCTATCATGGAAGTGATCGGGAAATATGATAATATTGAAGTGTATCATATAGGCAAATCCGAATTTGACCATGGCGCTACGAGAAATAAGGGCGTAAGCCATTCAAAGGCAGATCTTTTCATTATGATAACCCAGGATGCTGTTCCAAGAGATGCAAGCCTTGTTTCTAATCTTGTGGCAGCAGTGCAGGACGAAAAGGTGGCAGCTGCTTATGCCAGACAGTATCCTAAATCAGACTGCAACCTTGCAGAGAGATATTCAAGGAAGTTTAATTATCCTACAGTTGAGATGACAAAGACCATCAAGGATTTGCCAAAGCTTGGTATAAAGACCTTTTTCTGTTCCAATGTATGTGCAATTTACAGAAGAGATGTCTTTGATAAGGTTGGAGGATTTTTAAACAAAGCCATATTCAACGAAGATATGGTTTATGCCGGAAATGCAATGTATCAGGGGTATGCTATTCGTTATGTGCCTGAAGCGGGGGTTATCCACTCACATAACTATACTTGTGCACAGCAGTTCCACAGGAATTTTGATCTGGGAGTGTCACAGACGGATCATCCTGAGATTTTCGCAGGGATAAAATCTGAAACTGAAGGAAAACGCATGGTCAGAGATACTGTGAGACATTTCCACAGAATTGGTAAGTTTTATCTTGTTCCGCATTATATAATAATGTGTGGAAGCAGATTTTTAGGATATAAGCTCGGCAGAAATTACAAAAAACTTCCGATAAAGTTTGTTATAGCCTGTTCTATGAACAAGGCATATTGGTTAAAATAGACAGTAGAGGGTTAGCTTTTATTGTATGAGGGGTATGGTATGGAAAACAGATTGTCAGATGGCGATATTAAAAGTTGGGAAGAAGTTAGTCTTCTTTATAATTCAGCCTTAAAACAGATAAATACAAAAATTGAGATATTGAACGATGAGTTTCAGGAGGTTCATAGGTATAATCCTATCGAGCATATAAAGTCCAGAATTAAGACTCCTGAAAGCATCGTGAAAAAGCTTCGCAGACATGGGTATGAATCTACCCTTGAGAATATGATGAAGTACGTAAATGATATTGCGGGAATCCGCATTATCTGTTCATTTACTTCAGACATATATAGAATTGCTGATATGATCAGCAACCAGAAGGATATTAAGGTTCTGACCATTAAGGATTATATTATGAATCCCAAGACCAGCGGCTATCGCAGCTATCATATGATCGTAGCTGTTCCGGTATATCTGTCTGATCACGCTGCAGAAGTTAAGGTGGAAGTTCAGATAAGAACTGTAGCCATGGATTTCTGGGCAAGTCTCGAGCATAAGATTCAGTACAAATTCGAAACAAAGGCACCTGCGAATATCAAAGCCCAGCTTTTTGAGTGTGCGAGAATGGTTGCGGAACTTGATGAGAGAATGCTTTCTCTTAACGATGAGATTCAGACTATTTCAGTACAGGACTAATTATTTAGCCCATTAATGAGGAGTGCCCGAGCATCTTACGACACCCGGGCTATTATGAAAAAATTTATCTATCTTTCGGAGCTACTTTTTAAGAGCTTCGCGTGTTTAGATTAATTCCTTAACACATGTATAATTCTAACAATCAATTATTAACAAAATATGAATAAAGTTTAAACAGATAGTTAATACTCACAAAAGAATGCTGGATTAAAATGAATTATTGTGCGAAATGCATAAATGGTGTAACCTTGTATAAGATGTTCTATAGTATATCCAGGCGGGAGGACTTATGGAAAACTTAATGGGAAAGATAGCTGAGAAACTTAGCGCACAGGAAATGATCAAGGCGAATACAGCTGCCGAGGCTGCTCATCGTGAACAGCTTGAGAAGCAGAATAAACAATATGAGGAGGAACTTAAAGTTCTTCGTCAAAATGCCCAAATGCTTGAGCAGAGCATCAAGGATATGAAGGAAGAAATGGAACAGCGTTTTGATAAGAGTGATGAAGCTACCCATGATGTAGGTGTGCGTATATATAGAAATGTTCAGGCTTCCGTAGCAGATGAACAGCAAAAACAATTGGATGAGATCAGAGATGATCTAAAGAGACAGATGGATTCTTTGAGAAAAGAATTCACAGTAATGACTGATAAGATAAATGCTATAAAAATAGTACCTACAAAACAAAAAGGGCTCATTCCTCTTATGATCATAGCTATATTGTTATCAGGCGCGAATTTAGTACTATTTATACTCAAAATGTTAGGTTTGGTTTAAAGAATGAAGTTTTTTGGACATAAAAAATTTAGGATTGCATTATTAAAAGGGGCTATAATAGCTTCTGCTTTGTGGCTTATTTTTATACTGCCTATTTTCAGTCCGGTTCAAAATACCGGAAACAACATGTTTAAAGTAACGCTTAACGGAACATATGTGGGAACACTTGGATCCGAGCAGGCTGCATACAAGTGTCTGACTTATGCCAGAAGAAAACTGGCTGAAGCCAGCGAAGAACTTGTAATGGCTGAAGCAGAGCTCTCACTTGAGGGCGAGGAAGTTCTTTTTGGACAGGTTGATAAAAAGCAGGATGTTAGAAAGAACATGCTGGAAGTCCTTAAGAATAGTATTCAGACAACCCTTGAGCGCTCCTATACAGTAAAAATAAACAAATACTCAGTTAACCTTGCAAGTAAAGATGACGTATTTAAGCTTCTTCAGACTGCACTTTCAAAGTATGATACTGAGAATGAATATGTGGTCGACCTTGTGACAGACTCTGATAGAGAAGTTAACGTTCTTACTTCCCAGATAGAGTCAGTAAAGGAAGTGGAGGAAGAGGCTCAGGCAATTGCTCTTCCGGAAGCCGGAATCGACCAGGCTATAGATGAGATTTTTAAAGAGATTGAGCCTGTTATTAATGAAAAGGATTTTGACGACTATAAGCTTGGACTTATGAGCATAGGTTTTGGTGACAAAGTCGAAGTCGTTGAAAGCTTTTTACCTGTTTCTGAAATAACAGATATAAATACAGCTATTGATGAAGTTACTAAGGATAAGGAAACAAACCAGATTTACGAGATAAAGTCCGGAGACACTCTTGGACTTATTGCCGAAAACTTTGGCCTTTCACTTGATGACCTTGTTGCTATGAATGAGACTATAGATACAGCCGAATCCACAATCCGTGTGGGAGATGAGATCATAGTAACAGTGCCGGAGCCTGAGCTTACTGTCGAATATACAAGACAGGAGTATTATGAAGAAGACTACGAGGCTGATGTTATCTATATAGATAATGATTCTTGGTACACTACAAGGCAGGAAGTTGTACAGGAACCTTCAGCTGGACATAGAAAAGTTGTAGCTAAGATAAGCTATGAGAATAACAGCGAAAAAGAAAGAGATATTCAGAAAGAAGAAGTAACCTACGAGGCAGTTCCCAAGATTGTTGAGCGAGGAACTATAGTACCTCCTACATATATCAAACCTATTTCCGGAGGAAGACTTACTTCCGGTTTTGGTAAGAGAAAAGCACCTACTAAGGGAGCAAGTTCTTTCCATAAAGGAATAGACTGGGCTACACCTGTTGGAACAGCTGTAATGGCTTCTAACGGAGGCGTTGTAACGAGAGCAGGTTGGGGACGCGGCTACGGTTATGTTGTTTACATAAGCCACTCTGATGGCAGAGAGACCAGATATGGTCATTTGTCAAAGATACTTGTAAAGCCCGGACAGTCGGTATCCCAGGGACAGAAGATTGCCCTTAGTGGAAATACCGGTGTAAGTACCGGTGCACACTTGCATTTCGAGATACTTATTAACGGTAGTCAGGTCAACCCGCTCAACTATCTCAACTAATTGGGCGCAATTTTACAAATGGGTATATTTGTGGTATAACTTTACCCGTTAGCATGTTTAATGGAGATTTTATTCACAAAGGCGTGAATAGAGAGATAATATGGAAAAATATGTAATTAAAGGTGGAACTCCGCTCGTTGGCGAAGTTGAGATTGGTGGTGCTAAGAACGCAGCACTTCCAATACTTGCCGCTTCAACAATGACGAATGAAACCGTATACATTGATAATATGCCCGACGAAGCAGATACAAATGTTATGCTCCAGGCAATGGAGAGCATAGGTGTAATTGTAGAGCGCACCGGTAGACATTCAGTTAAGATCAATGCTTCACAGGTCAGAACATATACTGTAGAGAACGAGTACATTAAAAAGATAAGAGCTTCTTATTACATGATCGGTGCATTCCTTGGCAAGTACAAGAATGCTCAGGTAGTAATACCCGGTGGATGTAATATAGGACTTAGACCTATTGATCAGCATATTAAAGGATTTACAGCACTTGGAGCCAATGTAACTATTGAGCATGGCCTTATCAGTGCACAGGCTGATAACCTTGTGGCCAGCCACATATATCTTGATATAGCAAGCGTAGGTGCTACCATCAATATTATGATGGCTGCTTCTATGGCTGAGGGTAAGACTATTATTGAGAACGCTGCCAAGGAGCCTCATGTAGTTGACCTTGCTAACTTCTTAAACAGTATGGGTGCTGATATCAAGGGCGCAGGTACTGACGTGATTAGAATTAAAGGCGTGGAGAAGCTCCACGGAACAGAATATACAATTATTCCTGACCAGATTGAAGCAGGCACATTTATGATGGCTGCGGCAGCAACTAAGGGCGACGTTACAATTAAAAACGTTATCCCTAAGCACTTAGAGTCAATTAGTGCAAAACTTATCGAGATGGGTTGTCAGGTTCTTGAATCAGATGATGCCGTAAGAGTTGTAGCTACAAAGCGTATGCGTGGATGCCATGTAAAAACTCTTCCCTATCCCGGATATCCCACAGATATGCAGCCCCAGATTACAGTTGTTTTGGGCCTTGCAAGTGGCATAAGCCTTGTGACAGAGTCTCTTTTTGAGAATCGTTTCAAGTATGTAGACGAGCTTACCAGAATGGGAGCTAATATTAAGGTTGAAGGAAGCACCGCAATTATTGAAGGTGTTGATACATATACAGGAGCTGAGCTTGCAGCCCCTGACCTTAGAGCAGGAGCAGCCCTTGTTATCGCAGGACTTACTGCTGAAGGATTTACTACTGTAGAAGATATCAGATATATCGAGAGAGGATACGAAGACTTTGATATAAAGCTCAGAGAACTTGGTGCTCAGATAGAAAAAGTCGATACAGATCGCGATCTTCAGAAATTCAAATTAAAGTTTGCGTAAAAAGATGTGCCTTGTGGCACATCTTTTTTATGATATAGGAAATTTCTCCGAAATTCCTATATCATAAAAAGCGCTCCGCTAAAAAACCTTTAAATGATTTGAGCTATGAATAGCTCAGGATGCTCAGCAAGATCCAGGTATTCATTTCCAATTTTGATTGTAGGGCGGGAGAGATGATCTCTGTTTATATAGATGATTTCACCTTCCCTGCCGTCGTTTAATCTAACCTTGTTTAGAAGATAAGTGTTAACTATATTCTGCAAAAATGTCATTATGGCATTAGTGTCGTAGCGCTGCAGACCTTCCGATTCAAATAATTCAATGGCCATAAAAGGACAAAGAGGTTCACGGTAAACTCTTGCTGAAGTCATGGCGTCGTAAACATCAGCTATCGCAACACATTTAGCGTAGAAATCAATCTGTGGACCTTTGAGCCTGTTAGGATATCCGCTGCCGTCGCATCTTTCATGATGCATAAGGGCGGCATTTTTTACGTGATCGCTTACATTTAGATCAGTGAGGATCATATATCCTTGCGCCGGATGAGTCTGGACAATTTCATATTCATTTGTTGTAAGATCGGTAGGCTTAGAAATGATCTCGCTTGGAATGAGCATTTTTCCGATATCATGTAAAAGTCCGCACTCGGTCAGAATAAGAGTGTCTTCTTCGCCCATTTTCAGCCACTGTCCCATGATATTACAGATCATTGCTACACTTACACAGTGAACATAGGTAGCGTCATCATAAGTTCTTAGACTATGAAGCATATCGAAAAGATTAGATGAAGTATTACTCTTTTTTACCAGTTCATATATTGGAGTGATAATCGAATTGATGTCAAAGTTCTCTTTGTTGTTTATCAGTTCTTCGATTCCGGACTTAAACTTTGATGCGCAACTTTCAAAATCTTCCTTAAATTCCTGGAATTCCTTTGTTTGCCTGAGCCGTGAAGCATAGGAATCATTTTCGTCTTCTGAGGGAAGCATCTCTTCCGGCGGATCTTCCACAAGAACATTTAAGACAGAATAAAAAGAAAGCTTGGTAATTGCCTGGTTGTCGAGAACAGTACCTTTTGGCAATACAAGCTGGTTATTATTATAAGCATATACGTTGTCCGACAAAATCATGCCGGGCACAAGTTTTTTCACAATAAGCCTTTTCATAGCTGCCTCATTTGTTATAAAAAACCGTAAAAAATTGCTCAACTTTATATTAAGTTGAGCAATTCTAAAAGTCAATAAATGCAGTTATAATCAGCTATTAAAAAAACATAAACAATTAAGCTTCCTGTCTTTTGGGAGCTCTGACTGTTATATTCTTGAGAATAGGACTGAGCTTTTTGTATACAGCAACAGTAATAAAGCTAATAAGCGATCCCTTAATGAGATTAAGAGGAGCAACAGCGAAAAGCACGAAAGTTCCAAGGTTTGTGATAGCTGGATTTACAGCTGTTCCCATGCCTATAAGGGCATCCATTGGCATTCCGTAAAGGGCAGCAAATGCAGGAAGAAGATAGAACGCATTAAGTGAACTTCCAACAATAGTAATGATAAGTGTTGCTACCAGGCAGGAAATAAGTGCAGTCTTTCTTGTCTTCTTGAAAAGATAAAGAACTGAAGCAGGAAGCACATAGCTGCAACCAACTACAAAGTTTGCAAGCTCTCCTACGAAAGCAGTTGCTGTTCCGCGAAGTACAAGTTCAAGCAAGATCTTGATAAACTCGATCATTACACCGGTCATGGGACCAAATGCAAATCCGCCTATTACAGCAGGAAGATCTGACATATCAAGCTTATAGAAGCTTGGTGCAAAGGGGAGCGGTACTTCTATCATCATAAGTACTACTGAAATAGCTGAAAATACACCGATAACTACCATTTTTCTTGTAGTCATTCTGCTGACTTCGTCACCTGTTTTCTTGGAAACAAGGACCTCAGCGATTCTTGCAAGCACAAACATGGCAAGAATCAGCAATCCGAACACTATAACATATGCAGTGTTCTCCGCGATTGAAGTTATTAAGTTGTTGTTCATTGGGTTTTCCCTCCTATGGAATAAAATATTATTCTCGGGGAAGATTGCTGAATTACATAATGAAATTGTAATAAGACACATCTTCTACCATCCAGACTTTACTGTCGGTTTTGGAATCTCACCAAATCTGCCACCATAAGCAGCTCGCGGACTACGTTTGAAACGATCACCGCCGGTAGGGAATTTCACCCTGCCCCGAAGATTTTGTTACAATACACATTATATAGCATATTGACATCTAGTCAACTTGCTTTTTTAAGGAGGCTGGAATAATCTAATAATATGAGTACAATATTAGAAACATATTCAGCGGAGGAAACCTTCGCATTTGGAAAAAGAATAGGCGAAAGCGCTACTCCGGGATCTGTGTATACACTTCTTGGAGATCTTGGTGTGGGAAAAACCGTATTAACCCAGGGGGTTGCAGCGGGACTTGGAATAGAAGGACCTGTAAACAGCCCGACATTTACCATACTTCAGGTTTATGATGAGGGCAGGATACCTTTTTACCATTTCGACGTATATAGAATAGGAGACGTCAGTGAAATGGATGAAATAGGTTATGAAGACTATTTTTACGGGCAGGGCCTGTGCTTTATTGAATGGGCTAATCTCATAGAGGAGATACTTCCTGAAAAATACATGGAAATCAGGATAGAAAAGGATTTAACGAAAGGAACGGATTATCGGAGGATTACCCTCGATACGATAGATAATAGATAAGATGAAGATACTTTCATTTGATACATCAGGCCTTGTATGTACAGTGGCCGTAGTCGAGGACGACAGACTTTTGTCTGAGTTTTCGATACAACATAAAATAACTCACTCGGAACTTCTCCTGCCTATGATGGAGCAGATCAAAGAGAGGATTGGGCTTGATCTAAATACCCTTGATGCAATAGCTGTATCTGCAGGTCCCGGATCTTTTACCGGACTTAGGATCGGTGTAGCTACTGCCAAGGGACTTTGCCTTGCTTTGAACAAACCCCTTGTGGCAGTTCCGACCTTGGACGCTCTTGCATATAATCTTTATGGAAATGAAAACATAATCTGTCCCATGATGGATGCAAGAAGAAATCAGGTATATACAGGACTTTACACCTTTGTGCCTGACAGAGAGGACGACTCACACAAAGAGTTTTCATATAAGATGAAATGTCTTATGCCCCAGGCAGCCATGTCTGTTGACGAACTTGCTGAAAAGATAAACAGCCTTGGTAAAAACGTGATCCTTTTAGGTGATGGAGTCCCGGTTTACAGGGATAAGATGGATGGACTGCTAAAAGTTAATTACCTCTGCGCACCTGCTCATATGAACAGACAGAGGGCGGCTGCACTTTGCCAGCTTGCAGCAGTTTATTTAAGAGAAGGAAAAACTGTAGATGCTGACAGTTTTTCACCTGAATATCTAAGGGCATCTCAGGCAGAGCGTGAAGCAGCTGAAAAGAAGAAGGAAAAGACTACTGTGCCGGAAAAAGAATCAGCTCTCATTAGAGAACTTCGGGCTGAGGATATTACTGACGCCGCAAAACTGGAAGCAGAGTGCCTTCTCCATGAAGCCTGGAGTGAGAAACAGCTTCTTGAAGCAAGTACAAGAGATGACACTTTATATCTCGTTGCAGAGAAAGCAGGAAGAATTGTTGGCCTATGCGGACTAAGGAATGTTTCCGGAGACGGCGAAGTAACCAATGTATCCGTTGCACCTGATTGCAGGAAGCACGGAATAGCAGCGAAAATGCTGGAGGTACTTCTTATAAGAGGGGAAAAGCTTGGCTGTGATAACTTTACATTAGAAGTCCGTGCACAGAATCAGCCCGCTATAAAGCTGTATGAAAAACTTGGTTTTAAGAATGAAGGGGTAAGACCCGGATTTTATGATGAGCCTAAGGATGATGCTATAATATATTGGAAGAGAAAGTAAGATAGATGATAGATGTTTGTTTGCTTGGTACAGGCGGTATGATGCCCCTGCCCCATAGATATTTGACAGCGCTTCTTGCGCGATATAACGGTAAAAGCATACTTATTGACTGCGGAGAGGGAACCCAGATAGCTCTTAGGAAAACAGGATGGAGCCCAAAGCCCATCGATGTTATCTGCTTTACACATTATCATGCGGATCATATTTCGGGACTTCCCGGTATGCTCCTTACCATGGGAAACGCTGAGAGGACAGAGCCTCTTTTGATGGTTGGCCCCAAAGGTCTTGAGAGAGTTGTAAAAGCTCTAAGGACAATTGCTCCAGAGCTTCCATTCCCCATTGAATACTATGAGATCACAGAGGACGAAGACGAGATAAAACTCCCGGGGATGCCGGATTTTAGGATCAAAGCCTTTAAGGTAAGGCATAATATTACCTGCTACGGTTATTCACTTTTACTGGACAGAACAGGAAAATTCAATGTTCAGGCAGCAGAGGCCAATAATATAGAAAAGAAATACTGGAATCCTCTTCAAAAGGGAGAGACCATAACCACAGAAGACGGCAGGGTTCTCACACCGGACATGGTTCTTGGAGAGCAGAGAAAAGGAATTCATCTGACATATGTAACTGACTCAAGACCTACAGACAGTATCGTTGAAAATGCTGAAGGCGCAGATCTTTTTATCTGCGAAGGCATGTACGGAGAGCCGGAGAAGCTAAAAAAAGCAAAAGAAAATAAACATATGACCTTCTATGAAGCTGCAGAGATGGCCAAAGAAGCCTGCGTGAAAGAAATGTGGCTTACTCATTACAGCCCGTCACTTGTTAATCCCAAGGAATATATGGGAAAAGTGAAGGAAATATTCAAACATTCGGTTGCAGCTAAGGACGGCAGAATGACCACCTTAAGATTTGAGGATGAGAAATAAGTTTTGATCAGGGTTTGCTAAAGTTCATATTATGAGGAGGGACTTTATGGACGAATCAACAAAGAACGGCATTATCAAAGGCATAGTTCTTATGGTGCTTGCGGCATTAGTGGTTGGAGGCTTTTTCTATCTGCTAAATCGCGGCAACAATGATTCAAACAACACTACTGAGGAGAAAGTACTTACTGAGGTCGAAAAGATAACCACAACTGACCTTTCTAAGAGCTATCCCAAAACGCCGGCAACGGTAGTAGACCTTTATACAAAGATAATGCAGGTCATGTATAAGCAGACCTATACCGATGAAGAATTTGATAAAATGGCCGCTGTAATGGCCGGAACATTCGATTCGGAATTTTTGGCTAATCAGGCTAACTGGCCTGAGGGTTTAAGAACAGAAGTAAAAAATAAAAAAGAGGAAGACTATTCCATTTCAAAATACGAAATCTTATCACAGGATGAGGAGATGACAACTGATTCCGGCGAGCAGATTTCAAATGTAATGGCTAGGATTTCACTTAGGCACGGAACAAAAACCACCCTTTATAACTACCTGTTTGTTCTGAGGAAAGACTCCGAAGGACTCTGGAAGATAATGGGATGGACATCACAGGAAGCAATGGAATAATTATGGAAAACAGAACTGATGAAAAAATCACGCGCCGTACCGAAGAGGACGGCGTGATATTTATGTCAATAAAAAATGAAGAAGATACAAATGCAGCGCAGGACAATGGCACAGCTGGCGAGAAAAAAAGTGAGGATACACTTATTCTTGCTATTGAGAGTAGTTGTGATGAGACAGCTGCTGCAGTTGTGAAAAACGGAAGAGAAGTATTGTCCAATATCATCTCTTCTCAGATTGCGCTCCATACTGTTTACGGCGGCGTTGTGCCTGAAATAGCATCCAGAAAGCATGTGGAGAAAATAAATGGCTGCGTAAGAGCAGCTCTGGTCGAAGCAGGTATTACCCTGGAAGACATTGATGCCATAGCAGTTACCTATGGTCCCGGCCTTGTGGGTGCTCTTTTGGTTGGTGTATCAGAGGCAAAGGCTCTTAGTTTTGCCACAGGAAAACCTCTTGTGGGAGTTCATCATATTGAGGGACATATCTGCGCAAATTATATAGAAGATAAGGCCCTTGAACCGCCTTTTATGTGCCTTGTGGCATCAGGAGGACACTCTCACCTTGTGTACGTAAAGGATTACGGCGAGTACGACATCATAGGTCAGACAAGAGATGATGCGGCAGGAGAAGCCTTCGATAAGGTGGCAAGAGCTATAGGCCTTGGATATCCCGGAGGCCCTAAGATCGATGCTGCAGCAAGAAACGGAAACCCGAATGCTATAGATTTTCCCAGAGCAAAAACTACTGAAAAGTCCTATGACTTTAGTTTTAGCGGATTAAAATCTGCTGTCCTTAACTATATCAATCAGGCTGAGATGAAGGGTGAGGAATTCAATAAAGATGATCTGGCTGCTTCCTTTCAGAAGGCCGTAGTTGACGTGCTCACAGACCACACAATAAGCGCAGCAAAAGAATATGGTTGCAAAAAAATAGCCATAGCAGGCGGAGTTGCGTCAAATACCGCGCTAAGAGAACGTATTGAAAAGGAATGTGAAGCTAACGGTATGACTTTTTACAGACCATCACCTGTATTATGCACAGACAACGCTGCCATGATAGGGGCAGCAGGATACTATGAGTTTAAAAAGGGTGTAAGACATGGAATGGATTTAAATGCTGTTCCTAACCTCCCCCTAGGGGACAGAGAAAGAAGATATCACGGAAGATCTTCTAAATAATCATCTTACAATTTCCCAAAGAGGTATAAACAGATGAAGACAACAGCTATAGTTCTTGCTGCCGGAAGCGGCAGCAGGATGAAAAGTAATGTCAAAAAACAATACATGGAAATATGTGGAAAGCCGCTTATTTTGTATGCTCTGGAAGCTTTTGAAAAAAGCTTTATTGATGAGATAATCCTTGTCTTGCCTTCAGACGATATCGAGGATGTGAAAAAGAATATAGTAGAACCTGCAGGCTTTTCCAAGATAAAAGCTACAGTTCAGGGTGGAAGCACCAGATATCACAGTGTAAGACTTGGACTTCTTGCTGCATCAAAGGACACAGAGGCAGTGTTTATCCATGATGGAGCAAGACCTTTTATTGAAGATGCCATGTTGGAAAGAGCACTAAGTGCAGTTAAGGAATACGGCGCCTGCGTCATAGGAATGCCCGCAAAGGATACCATTAAGATAGCGGACAGTGAAGGATATGCAGACTCTACTCCGGACAGAGACAGAACCTGGATAATTCAGACGCCTCAGGTATTTTTATATCCAGAAATACTAGAGCTGTACGAGGAATTAAACAGAAGAGAGCAAGAGCTTATTGAAAACGGAGTAAATATAACCGATGATGCCATGGTCATGGAGACCTTTGGGACAAGGAAAGTCAAGCTGGTAGAAGGATCTTACGAAAACATCAAGATAACTACACCCATAGATATTTGTTTTGCTGAATCAATCATAAGTAGTAGAAAGTAAAGACTTGATATAAAGACTTTTACATAAGAGGGCAATTCTGATGACTATTGATGCTTACATGAACCCTGAATTTACCTGGATTAAGAAAATCATTTTCCTGCTTGCCGCGATTGTTGGTATAGTAATCTGCTTATTTTTTATCTATGCAGGAACGCTTTTTATAACACCCGCAAGACGTAGAAAAGAAGATGGGAATTACATTACCAAAAAGTATAACAAGCTTGTGCAGCTGTTTTGCGAGATGGTAATATCTGCAACCAGCGTAATGTCCTTTGCCTGTGCATATGTGATCTGCAATCATATTTATGCACTTGTGATTTCTGCTGGAATTCAAACCGGTGGATATGGGATTTTTGCGGGTATATGGGGGAATTGGAAAGACTTTGCCCTTCTTGTGCTTATCTGCTTATCTTGTGTATTAAACACTATACTCGATAAATATATCATTCCACTTAAACATTTAAGCCGCTCTGAGAAGGCTACTATAAGAATGCTTGCTATGTTTTATGCAATAGTTATCCTGATTTACCTGAACATAATAGGTGATGAAAGCGAATATAGCCCGGTAATGATGTACTACCTTGGACTTATGGTAGGAAGATTTGTGTACTTTGATGCATCTTTCAGGGACTTTATCGAGAATATCAAAAATGTGTTTTTGAAACTTCCGCTTCTTGTTATGGGATTGGTGGTATCCGGAAGCCTGTGTTATCTGGGATTTAAAGTTGGATTTTTACTTGAGAGAAACTACTATATCGTAGGTGTATTTTATACCCATCTATTTTTGCTTTTTGCTATATTTATTTTCAATTTATCTCATGCAGTTAAAATGATGATAAAATCTACGAATAATAACAAAAATGAGGAATAATTGAATTTGGGGTATAACCCACCCTCATAAACAGGGTGTTTTTGCTGGGAGAAAAGCCAGTGTTTGTGCGGGTTTGCGGCACGGCTTTAAAAACCTCAATAAAAAATTTAAAAAATAATAAAATTAATATTGACAATGGTTGGTGACGTTGTTATTATAATTATCGCGCTGTGCGTTGAGAGCTTATGAAACAGCGCGGTTCAAGGGAATACAACCTTAATGAAAATGATATATGGAGCGATATCGAAGCGGTCATAACGAGGCGGTCTTGAAAACCGTTTGGCGGCAACGCCACGAGGGTTCGAATCCCTCTCGCTCCGCTCAAAATTTAAGAGTGAACTTAAAAGTCAACGCTTTTGCAGAAGTACTCAAGAGGTTGAAGAGACACCCCTGGAAAGGGTGCAGGTCGTTAATAGCGGCGCGAGGGTTCAAATCCCTCCTTCTGCGTTCCTCATCGAAATGATGAGTTTGTACTTTGACAATAAAATAGTAATGCAACCCTGAAAATTCCAATAAAGAATATTCAGAGAACAAAACCTAACTAAAGGTAAAACGGACAGAACAAAGCCAAGCTTTAGTTCTGGTCAGACGAACGATCAAAGACACTTATAGTGTTTTAGATAACATTTAAACGTGAGAGTTCGATCCTGGCTCAGGATGAACGCTGGCGGCGTGCCTAACACATGCAAG
>JAILPB010000129.1 GCA_024690485.1 Butyrivibrio sp.
CCTTCTAAATAAAATACTTCTACCTGAATTTTGTGCATTACTCGGGGAGTTATGCAATCTATTCTAAAATTCTGCATATGCAGAACATTTTTTTCGAACCTTATTATTTTATAACATTTTGCTCAAATTGCAACAGGGTGCCAATTTAAAGCAATAAAGTAAAAAAGTACATAACATGTCCGTGGGAGCTTATAAAGCCCCCACGGACAAAGTTATGCGTATTCTATTAAAAATACGAATTACTTAGTCATAAGTCTCTCAATTCCGTTATGAGCACTTGTTGTTGCAAAGAAGTTGTAGTATGTTGTCTCGTCATGAAGCATCTCTGAATTCTCAACATCAACACGCTCTGATGAGTAAATTGAGCAGTTCTGTCTCTGATATACCGGGATTTCTACTGCATAATCTACTACATAATCAAGAGCTTCCTTGTAAATAGCCTTACGTACTGCCTGATCTGTTGTTGAACGACCTTCAACTACAAGCTCATCAAGTTCAGGCTGGTTGATCTTGTACATGTAAGCTGAACCACCTTCTGAGTGATAGATCTGATACATATCAGGATCCATTGATCCGCCCCAAGCTGCACACCAGATTTCTGCTGTACCACCTTCTGTTGCAGACCAAAGAACTGAAGAATCTGAAAGGTCGTTGATGATAAGATCAAAGCCGATCTTTGCAAGGTCTTCCTTAGCTGCTGTAAGGATACCGAATGAAGGGTGATCACCCTTACCATCAGCAGGGATCATAGCCTCGTATGAAAGCTTAGCGCCATCGGGAGCTGCTGTAAGCTTGCCATCTGCTACTGTGTAACCAGCCTTCTCGAAGAATCCAAGTGCTGCCTGAAGAGCTGCCTCGTACTTCTCATCCTCGCTCATGCCATCTGTGTAAATAGGATTTCCATCAACATCTGTTGAGAAAGCTACCTTGTAATCAGGATCTGAAGCCTGAGGAGCTGCCCAAGATGTGTTAGAAATAGGATAGTTAATAACATTAGCTGCATCGCCATAGTAAGAATCAACTACTACGTCTCTGTGAACAGCAAGAACAGTTGCGATAGCCTTACGAAGTGCCTTAGACTCTTCGCTTCCGGGATCAGAACCAACCTTAACGTTCTCAGAGTTCATTCCGATGTAACCATAACCGTTGTTGTCAACAAGTGATGTTGAAATCTTGTCACCTGTAAGCTCGCCATTTGAGTTGTCACCGGCGATCTGCTCAAGAGTTGACTTGTTTGCAGAAGGCTCTGCAACATCAAGTGTACCCTGTACGATAGCAGGCTCAGCATCTGACTGCTGTGTAACCTTCATCTGTACTTCCTTAATTATAGGAGCACCAAGGTAATAGTTCTCATTTGCCTTGAAGTAAACAATCTTGTTCTCAAACTTATCAAAGATGTAAGGACCAGCACCAAGAGGCTGTGTTGTCTTTGCTCTTACGCTTGAAAGATCACCCTTTGTGAATCCGAACTTATTGTTATCATAGTCGTATTCAGCCTTGTCACCATAGTAGTGAAGAGGTGCGATCTCAACAGGAAGTGAGTAGATAGCTGTTGCATCAAGCTTGTCCATGTGAACAACCATTGAGTAATCACCAGTCTTCTCAATACCTGTGATAGAAGGAGCTGAATCACCTGTCTCTATAGCGTTCTTATATGCATCACCAAGGATGTCAAGAATTGAATCGCCAGCCTTCTCCTTATCTGTAGCTGCAACTACGTCTCCGTCGTAAGCTGCAACGATTTCATTCCAGAAATCATCAACTGTAGGAGCTGTGCCACCCTTAACATCGAATGTAGCACCTGAAGGAGCAGTAAGTACGCCATCTGCTACCTGACCATAACCCCAGTTTGCCATAGCATTTGCAATAGGATCAGCTGCAACTGCTTCATCATCTGATACAGCACCGTTTGCTGTGCAGTAATCTGCGATGTCATTGATGAACTGTTCCTTAGCTGCAGGGAAATCTGTCTCCCAGAACTTCTTCTGCTCATCTTCTGAGAAGTATGTGAAGTCTGTGTTGTCTTCACCGGCTTTTACAAGAAGGTTGAAAAGTGTATCTGAACCTTTTCTGTAGTCTTCCATACCTGTAATAGGAAGTGCGCTGAATGATGCTGCTCCATCATAAGAAGGATCGGCTACAACATACATTGAAAAGATTACATCATCGATAGTAAGAGGCTCTCCATCAGAGAAAGTGATATCATCACGAAGCTCAAATGCATAGTCAACTGTTCCATCTTCATTCTCTGTGATCACACAGTTTGCAGGTCCCTTATATTCATAAGACTGACCGTTAATTTCCTTAGTCTCACCTTCAATACCGTTAAGTACCATCTCACCCAAACGATCTACAGTAAGTAAAGGAAGAGTTGTCATCTGTGATACGTTGTTATCATATACAGAATTTGCAAAGAAAGGACTGAATTTCTCAGAGAATTCTGACTCTCCGATTACCAGTGGTGCTCCACTTCCTGTGCTCTCTGTAGCTTCTGCTGAATCTCCAGCCTCTGTAGCCTCTGCATCTTCTGTAGATGTTTCTTCAGTAGACTCAGTAGCGTCTGTAGACTCTGTTGTCTCTGCAGGTGTGCTGTTTCCGCCACATCCAACAGCTGAGACAACCATTGTTCCGGCAAGACCTAATGCCAGAAGTTTGCCTAACTTTTTCATATTGCCCTCCATTCCGGGGGATTCTCCCCTTGTAATATATGTGCATCCGCTATGCGGTTGTCACCTGTAAAACCACGTATAACATAATACTACGGTAATACTTCTCTATCTAATATATAGAATATATTGTGTGTTATAACTGTATCCTATAACAGATCACTTCGTAGATTCTTTTGTGATTCCCGAAAAATGCTTGTTGTAATACTTGCCGAATGCTATTGCTACCAGAACAACCGGTACATGCATGGCTAAATAAATCAGTTCTGACTTTATATCATACTGACCTCTTCTAAGAATCAGATAGATCACTTCGCAAAGAGCACTTATTGCCGCAAGTACAATTACTGCAACGCCGCAAAAATGCATCCTTCCTATTCCCTTGTCATACTGCTGTCTGGTCATCCTGGGAGTTGCGCCGATATACTCAACCAGCCCAAGTAAAAAGAACAACGCAGGTAAAAACTGAATCATGTACGGAAGTACAACCCACAAAGTTCTGGATGAAGTCTGATTTATACAACCTTCTAATATAATGGCTGCCATCATTGCAATATAAAACAGACCACAGGGTAAATAGGTTTTCTTTTTTAAATTTTCATCAAACGGAAGTACATAGAGATCCCCAGCATAGAAGAACCTGTCCCGAAACCTCCCTTTTTTATCCATCTCCGGGACGTGTTCATAATCTCCCTTGTATGGATTGTGTAAAATACTCATCCTGTCAAAATCCTAAATATAGAAAAAGCGCACCTAGACTTACATCATGCAAGTAGGAACGCCGTTGTTCACCATGTAAGCATCATGATATTAATTTATTATCGTCAACCGAGATTAAATTATATCAAATGCATTAAAAAAGTCAAGCGTGTGCGCACTTTTGTCTTTGCCTCGCGGACACTTCGCTGGTTTAAAGCAATAGTGCGGAAACGCTGAGTTTATCCCATTTGTTTATTCGTGCTTTATCACTGCTCTCCAAATAAACTTTAAATTTGATTCAAAGTATCTCTTGAAAAGACGTTTTGGATCTTGGAACAATCTAAAAAGCCATTCCATACCAATTTTCTGAATCCAAAGGGGTGCTCTTTTGATATTACCCGCAAAGAAATTGAAGCCCGCACCAACGCCAAGCATAACTCCGCTTAGCTTATCCTCATGAGCAGCCATCCATTTTTCCTGCTTAGGAGCACCAAGGCCTATCCAAATAAGGTCAGCACCGGATGCATTGATCATACGAACGATCTCTTCATCCTCTTTAGCCGTAAGCTCTCTAAATGGCGGAGAATAAAATCCCCTTATATCCATTCCGGGATACTTCTCCGACAGATTTTTCTTAAGTAGCTCTATCGTCTCCTCAGTGGATCCGTAAAAATAGTGAGAGATGCTTCCGTCCATGGTTGCTTCAAACATAGCTTCCATAAAATCGGGGCCTGCGATTCTCTCTGCATTTATAAAGCCTGCCTTCTGAATTCTGTTTACTATAGGCTGGCCATCAGGAAATGTAAGTGCAGAATTATTCTGTATAGCCTTGTAATCCTCATGCTCGCTGGCTTCTACTGTGGTATGAACGTTACAGTAGCATATGTACTTACCTGCAAAGTCCCTGATATGGTTCTTTACATAAAGTACTGCGTTCTCAACATTTGATACTGCAAAATTAACGCCAAGCACTGAGCATCTCTTAGCCATGGCAGAATAATATGTAGTCTGGAAAAAGCCTATATCTCTCACAAGCTTGTGGGTAATCCACACTCCGTTTACAGACATAGCGTTATATGTGTTTATTCCGGACTTCTCAAGTCTCTTGATGATATCTCCTCTTACAAATGAAGCACACTCATACAGAGGAATATCAGGGATACATATGAGAACATCACTGCAACCGAGATCCTCGATGCGCTTAAAGAGGATATCTCTTTTCTCTGCCAGAGCATCTCCATCAACTCTCACAACGTCTGTAGGGTATTCATCATCTATACTTATGATATCAGCAAGTTCAAACTCATCATCAAGCTTCTTCTCAAGATGGCCTTTTACTGCAGGAAGCTCCCTTTTGTAAGACAAAACAGCAATGCGTCTTCTGTGAACATCAGGATTGCCTTTCTTTTTAAGGACTGCTCGATAGAACATTCTGGCAACATAAACAACCACTATGTTTATAAAAAAGAGCATAACCATGGCAATTCTGGACATAAGCTTAGTGTTCTGCGTAAACATAAGCACTATAAGAAGAAGTGCAAACAGAATTGCCTGTCCCCTGAATGTCTGGGATAGTACCTCAAGGGGATCGCATTTTTCTATTTTCTTATAATTTCTGCGCCTTGTGTTATAAACATTGATCAGGGTCAGAAGCAAAAGCTCCATGACCACAACCATACTGTAAAGGGGTATCATCCAACTCTTGTCAAAATACCACCTGAATCTCAGGGTTATCATGATGATATAGGCTAGAATAATAGCTATATCATCAACCACGATCAATATGCGCTTTCTCTTATGTGAGCGGCTGATGCTCATAAGTTAAAACCCCTCTTGTCTTACTCTACTGTAACGCTCTTTGCAAGGTTTCTTGGCTTATCCACATCAAGACCTCTAGCCACTGATACGTAGTAGCCAAGAAGCTGAAGCGGAATAACTGCAAGTGATCCGATGAAGTGAGGATCCATCTTAGGAATATAAGTTACAAAATCTGCTGTATCCTCAATCTCGTAGTTACCATAAGCTGTAAGTCCCATAAGGAATGCTCCTCTGGCCTTACACTCAACCATATTTGAAACAGTCTTCTCGTAAAGTTCATTCTGTCCAAGGATACCGATAACAAGTGTACCGTCCTCAATAAGACTGATTGTTCCGTGTTTAAGCTCACCTGCAGCATATGCCTCAGAGTGGATATATGAAATCTCCTTCATCTTAAGGCTTCCCTCAAGGCTTATAGCATAATCTATGCCACGGCCGATAAAGAAGATATCCTTTGCATTAGCGATCTTTGAAGCAAACCACTGAAGTCTTTCCTTATCGTCAAGAACCTTCTGGATTCCTTCAGGAAGCTGGCATATGTCATCAATATACTTTGCGCAGTCCTTCTTGGTGATAGTTTCCTTAGCTACACCAAGTGCAAGTGCTAAGAGGTATGTAGCAACAAGCTGGCAGCTGTAAGCCTTTGTAGTTGCTACTGAAATCTCAGGTCCCGCAAGTGTATAAAGAACATGATCTGCCTCTCTTGCAATTGAAGATCCTACTACGTTAACGATAGCAAGAGTCGTGATTCCCTGCTCCTTAGCTTCTCTGAGAGCTGCAAGTGTATCAGCAGTTTCACCTGACTGAGAAATAACGATTACAAGTCCGTCCTTGTTAAGGATAGGTCTTCTGTATCTAAACTCTGAAGCAAGCTCTACTCTTACAGGAACTCTGCAGAGATCCTCTATTACATACTGAGCAGCCATTCCAACGTGCCATGCTGATCCGCAGGCAACGATAGTAACGTTAGAAATGCCCTTAAGTTCTTCATCTGTGATACCAACTTCAGAGAAATCAACCTTACCCTTCTTAACAAGAGAATTGATTGTATCCTGGATAGCCTTGGGCTGCTCGTGGATCTCCTTCATCATGAAGTGCTCGTATCCGCCGCGCTCTGCTGCCTCGGCTGTATACTTGATCTCAACAAGCTCTTTCTCGATCTGATCGCCGTTAAGGTCATAGAACTCAGCCTTTCCGGATACCAGTCTTGCCATCTCATTGTTGCCAATGTAGTAAACGTTCTTAGTATGATTAAGAATAGCCGGAACATCTGATGCCACAAATGTTTCGCCATCAGCAATACCGATGATCATAGGGCTATCTTTTCTTGCAACATAGATCTCATCAGGATAATCAAGGAACATTACTTCAAGAGCATATGAACCTCTTACTCTGACCATGGTCTTTGCAAGGGCATCGATAGGTCCCATGTTGTACTTCTTGTAGTAGTAATCTACAAGCTTAATAGCAACCTCTGTATCTGTATCTGAATAGAACTCATAACCGTTCTTTACAAGCTTTTCCTTAAGCTCCTGATAGTTCTCGATGATTCCGTTGTGAACACCAACTACCTCAGACTCTACAGTACCTGAAGCAGAACCTGAACAGTTACCTGAAACATGAGGGTGAGCATTGGTCTGTGAAGGACCACCATGTGTTGCCCATCTTGTATGACCGATACCACAGCATCCTGAAACTGACATACCGTTATCTGTCTTCTCTTCAAGATTCTTAAGTCTGCCTACAGCCTTAACAACTTCAGCCTGCTCCTTGCCGTTTCTTACAGCAATACCTGCTGAGTCATATCCTCTATACTCAAGCTTTGATAAGCCCTCAAGCAATATAGGCGCTGCCTGGTGTTTACCTACAAATCCTACTATTCCGCACATAAAATAAATCCTTTCTTATTCAAAACATCTGTGAATGATATCTATTACGATATCCTGATCTTCGTTTGTCATCTTTACATCTGATGGCAGGCACAGACCTCTCTCAAAGATGTCCATACTAACATCCTCAGCTCCATGCTGATCAATATAAGCATTACTGCTTCCTCTGTAAATTCCCTTCTCTGTTATGAAAAGGTTGTTTCTGTAAACCGGCTGCATATGCATAGGCTTCCATATAGGTCTGCCCTCAGCATTAAAAGCGCTCATGGCTTCCAGTATCTCTGTGGGACATGACTTTCCTTTTTCAGTGATAAAAAGCGCTTCCCTCTCAGATCTGACCTGTCTGCACATTGCATCCTTGTCAATTATTATACAGCTAAGCCAGAAATTAGGCTCAGCAACATCCTCATAAGGATTCATGCTAACCGGAAGATCCTTAAAACCTTCTTTGTATCTGTCATAGATTCTCTTCTTTTCTCTGATGTGCTCATCAAGATAAGGAATCTGACCTCTGACTATACCTGCAACGATGTTGGACATACGATAGTTATATCCAAGCTCCTCGTGCTGGTACCAGGGAGCATCTTCTCTGGCCTGTGTGCTCCACTTTCTGATCTTATTAGCATCTTCTTCAGAATCTGTAACGATCATTCCGCCGGCACTTCCGGTGATGATCTTGTTACCATTAAATGAAACTATACTATAATCACCAAACATTCCTGTCTGGACTCCCTTATAGATTGCTCCAAGGGACTCAGCAGCATCCTCAACAATAAGTGCTCCGTGAGCATCTGCTATTTTTCTTATCTCATCTATCTTACCGGGAGTACCATATAAATGAGCTACTACAATGAGCTTTACTTCCGGATATAATTCAAAAGCTTTTTCAAGAGCCTTGGGACTCATGTTCCAGGTGTCAGGCTCGGTATCAATATAAATTGCTTCTCCGCCTTCGTAGGCAACAGGGTTAACCGTGGCATCAAAAGTCATGTCTGAACAAAATACTTTTTTTCCTGTAAGAACTCCCACGTTAGGAGCCTTAGGTCCGTAGAGTCTCTCACCTGCAAGTCTGATTGCAAGATGAAGAGCTGCTGTTCCTGCGCTAAGTCCGATTGCATACTTTCTGCCAATCTTCTCAGCGATAAGCTTCTCTACTTCATTTATGTTTTCACCAAGAGTTGTAACCCAGTTGGTCTCAATGGCTTCATTGACCCACTTCTGCTCATCGCCGTGCATAGTAGGTGTTGCAAGCCATACTTTACCGGCGAAGGGGTTAATGCCGGAAAATCTCTCGTCATTAGAATACTTTTCTTTAATCTTATTAATATCAACCATGATTATTCTGCCTCGTTTATAAGCTGTGCTGCTCTCTCAAGGGCTATCTGATGCTCTCTTGTATGATCATCAGCGTTGTCCTCAGGATGATAAGTTGTAACTATCTTCTGTACTATCTCTCTGATCTCATCTGCATGCTCTGCCTTGGATGCCCCGTTAAGCTCCTCAAGCTGAGAGAAGAACTTCATGTCATCCATGTTTATGGGCTTACCGATGTGAATCATTCTGTTAGCTGTATCCTGCAGTCCCTCTTCGTCCATAAGCATCTCTTCATAGAGCTTCTCTCCGGGACGAAGTCCTGTGAACTCGATCTTGATATCCTCGCCTACTTTATAGCCTGAAAGCTTGATAAGGTTCTCTGCAAGATCAAGGATCCTGACCGGCTCACCCATATCAAGAACGAAGATCTCTCCGCCATTGGCATAGGCTCCTGCCTGCATAACAAGACTGACTGCCTCAGGTATTGTCATGAAATATCTGATAATGTTAGGGTCTGTAACAGTCACAGGTCCGCCTGCTGCTATCTGCTTTCTGAAAAGCGGAATAACAGAACCGTTAGAACCAAGTACATTACCAAATCTTACTGCAACAAACTCTGTATCATAGTGCTTGTTAAAGGTCTGGATTATCATCTCACAGATACGCTTGCTGGCACCCATAATATTTGTCGGGTTAACAGCTTTATCTGTTGATATCATAACAAATTTCTCACAGCCATTCATGGCCGCTGCCATAGCAGTCTTAAAGGTACCAAAAACATTGTTCTTGATAGCCTCGTTAGGGCTGTCCTCCATAAGTGGAACATGCTTGTGAGCCGCTGCATGGTAAACAATGTTTGGTCTGTATGTCTCAAATATACGATTTATTCTGTTAGTGTTTCTGACTGATGCAATCAGAACTTCAAGGTTTAATTCAGGATGTGTCTTCTTAAGCTCCTGCTGGATGTCGTATGCATTGTTCTCATAAATATCCACAATAATCAGCTGCTTTGGCTTATGATTTGCGATCTGTCTGCATAGCTCGGAACCAATTGATCCGCCTCCGCCTGTAACAAGAATGGTCTTACCGCTTACATAGCCGGCGATCTGGTTTAAGTCGACCGCAATTGGATCTCTTCCAAGAAGGTCCTCTACTTCTACGTCACGAAGCTTACTTACGTTAACTTCGCCATTTACAAGCTGATATACACCGGGAAGTGAACGGAGCTTACAGTTGGTCTCTTTACACAGATCAAGGAGCTTTCTCATCTCACTTCTGGAAAGAGACGGGATTGCTACAATAATCTCTTCTATATCATATAGGTCTGCGCACTCGATAATCTTATCTCTGCCGCCGACTACTCTGATACCCTGAATGTAATGTCCCCATTTACTGCGGTCATCGTCGATGATACATCTGATTACCATGGTGGAGAAGTTACTGTTAACAATCTCCTTGATGATGACATTACCGGCTTCACCTGCACCGATCACCATTACAGATGTTGAATTTTTCTTATTTTCAGACTTATGCTTTATGCTTCTAAAGAACCTGTAGCTGAATCTGCTGACAAAGATAAGGCTTATCAGCAAGAATGTGTACAGGAAATAATAGCTCTGAGGAACGGGCTGTCTGCCTACCTTAAAAAACTGCAGGCCTATTGCATTAACCACACCTGAAAGGGTGCAGGCAATAACAAGGTTCTGAAGTTCGTTCTCACCGGCATAAGCCCAAAGGCTGTGATAAAGCCTAAGGACATAGAAAATAATTATAGTGATTACAATATTTATTCCTAAAAATCCGGTTACAGGAGCCATGAATTCATAAGGTATAAGGTCAATATTAAACTCGTACCTCATAAGAAGTCCCAAGTAACTGGAAATAATGATACTCAGAACATCGTAGAATATAAGTCCTGTTCTTCTATAAAATTTTGCAAAGTTAAAAGGTTTCTTTTCTGATTTCATATCACTCTATAATAACACAATTATGATTTTTTTCTATCCGCAAAACAAATTGGCATCAAAGACAGTACAAATGCTATGGTCATGGGGTTACTAAACTGAAAAACCCACTCTGAAAGAGCCGCTATTCCAAATCCCACAGTCATCGCATAGGGAAGAAGGGCACAGTGCTCTTCATCCTTGTTTTTCTTATAATAAACCGCTCCGCTTATGAAGGAGGTCAGCATAAGAATGAGATAAAGTGCTCCGGACAAGATACCGTTATCATACATAACCTGAATGTAGGTATTATGAGCATGAACTGCGATCTCACCCCAGGGAAGCTCCGCTCCCATTTCATCATGGCCAAAAAGGTTCATCTGCTGAAGGTATGACTTGAAAATAGTAATTCTTCCGTTTGAAAAGCTCTCAATTCCATCTTCTGCGGATTCCTCTTCGGGCTCCTCATATACTTCTTCGGCCGCTTCTGTGGCAACCTCTGCGGGTGCTTCAGATGCCGTTTCCGGTTCTATGCCAAGGAGGGTATTTATATCAGTGATTCTGTTCTCTGACTGCTCCTTAGTAAGCTCTATTCCTGTTTCTCCGTATATAGGATTACCATCGCTGTCATAATTATATCTGTCCTCAGGATAGTTGTAATCCATAAGGTCGGTATCCAGAATCTTTTCAGCGAAAAGATCAGCGAATCTCTCTATTCCCATATAGAGTCGGTTGTCAGGATCTGCTGCGCCATAAAGGCTATAGTTTCCGCTCTCCACAAGATATTTCCTGGGGTGCTTTACAACTGCCGGAATAACCCTCTGTAAAGTAAAGGCTGCAGGGAATGCTATAACAACTGCAAGCGCCAAAGTCACAAACTGTCTAAGGAAATATCCGAGCTTATGTTTCTTCACATCCCCAATTGTCAGAACTACCACGCATATGAACATAACCACACATGCAAGGTAAGCTGTTCTTGACATTGTAAATATCATATATGCGGATACAAAACCAAATATGATGAATTCCTTCCACATATATCTGAATCTATCCTTAAACCCAGATATATCTCTCGTATCATATATTTTATATAGAAGAAGGACAATCGCCGCACACTCCATAACTGTCATATACTCTGCAGTAACGGTAACTGTATGGAATACAAACGGATATCTTCCTGTATTAAAAGCTGTAAATGGTCTGTAAAGCCAGGAATAAACCATTGATATTACAAAGTTAAGTAAAAGTCCTCCGATAACAAGTTCGGAATATCCGTTGGCTGATCTTGCTCCGTTAAACTCCGGATCTTTTGTGGTATTCTCTTTCCTTACAAAGCCGAAGTTTGCAAAGCAGAGCATAAGTCCAAAGGTAAATGCCGCAAGAACGACTCCCCACCATCTGGTGTTTCTGAAAATAATGATAACAGCCATAAATACTGCCACAAGAACTCCCATAAAGCTAAGTGCCTTAAGAGCTACAAAGGGATTCTTGCGCTTTTTAGTGTAGGCAATTATTTCTGCAATTAAGTTGATGATCAAAAATCCTGCAAGGAGAACGATTATCACCCCATAGGTTGTTGCTGCATTATGGAGGTCGTACTCCTTCTCAGTCTCCGGAAGAAGATGCGAATTCCTATAATAAACTCCGGCTATTACACCAATAACTCCATATATGAAATTATAGAGTTTAAATAATCTCTCCTTAGTTATAGAAAAACACAGGAAAAGAAGCAGGAATATCAGCTCTTTTCTCTCGGCAAGTGTCTGGTAAATTGTGAAAAGTGCATTCATGTATTCACAGCAAAACCACAGCGCACCTGCTATCATACACATCTGTATAAAGTTAGTTACTTTGTGCCAAAGCTTAGTATCAAGAGTTGCATCGCTCTCATGGTTGATTCCATAGAGCATGAAAAGTCCGGTGATAACAGCTCCAATCTCATAGAAAACTATATCAGCAAGTCTGTCATCAAAAACCTGCAAAGGATAAATTGAAATCATGAGCACCAGTGTGAGTACGACTGCTATGGGATTTCCAACAAATCTGATCACTCTCTGGACAGTTATGAGCTTATCCTTCTTATTTCTGTAAAAAAGCCATACGATCAGGCAAAGAAGAGCTGCTACAAGAGCTATCACTCCAATTATTCCAAGAGAGGTCTCTTTTGATAAGGGCTGCTCGTAATGGTATATAGCAGTAAGGTGCTGCCCCTGAACTCCGGTATCATGATACGCAAAATCCAAAATATAGGGTGATGTCTCTTCGCTATTTTCCTCAAATCCCAGGTTAAATGTGCTATAGCACCCTCTTATAAGAAAGGTGTAGGTTTTTCCAACCTCCAGATCAAGACCAACAGGAATCTTAACAAAGCCTGCTTCTGCCACATCACCAAGGTAGTAATATCTCTCGTACATCTCTGTCATGTTCTCATCATAGAAAACAAATGACATATACTTACCCTGTTTTACTTCATCCACAAAAACCTCGATAGCTGAAAGTCTGTCGTACTGAGCCATGAATTTCTGAACGACGTCATGATGATCATCGATATTTTCTGAGATGATATCAGGCTCAGCCTCTCCCACAAACTTAATATCCCTCTGCCAGATCCTAAAAGGGAAAACAGATAATGCCAAAAGAACTGCAAAAAATACGATCACCATTCTTATGGCAAAACTTTTATTTATAACTTTTCTTCTCATGTCTCCTCCCGGGGTGCTTTAATCCTTACAAAAGGTAATGCAAAAAAGCACCGGAACAATATACCATAAATAAATTACATATCTTACTAGATATGTTGGCCCAAGAAGGACCGTAAGCCATACCATCAAAATAAGCATAAAGGGCATGAGCTTTTCCTTATCTCTTCCAAGAACAATTGCCGTTAGGAAGAGATAAATGCAGATCCAGAAATAGGCTGCAGGGGCAAACAGCAGAGATATAACCGGTATATTCTGCTGGAATTTTTCAATTGAAAGCTTTCTGTAAAAGCTGTCTATAAAAGGAATGAGGCTCTGTCTGTAGCCCGGCTCTTCAACCTCATAACCAAAGTAAGAGCTGTCTGTATAAGTAAATGTAAAAACAGTATTACCCTGATATACATTTATTACAGAGAAGGGATACCAGTATCCGTAGCTTGTCAAAAACCATGAATTCAAGTAGCTCATGGGATGTGACAGTCCGGTTTTTACCCATAATCTAAGGAAAGATGCCTTATCAGCCTCATATTCCGCATTATCAAAATACATCTTAAGGATATCCGAGCACCTGGGGGTGTAGTGGGAAAGTCCCTCAGGGCTTAAATATCTCTCAAGTGTCTCGATATCCTCGGGTGCCATGGAGCTCTTGTCATAGGCATATACCCTGCCAAGCTGCTGGATAGGTACTGTGAGCATCTCCTGATGTTCCTTTGTACCCTTATCTGTAACAAAAACAGCTGTCAAAACCATGTTCATGCACAAATATGCTACAACCGGAATCACAAGAGCAAATGCCTTAAGCTTTCTCTTTGATGCATATTTATCATCCGCTTTTTTCTTACTAAGAGCCATGATGATAAGCATCAAAACCGCAAATACAGTCCATGCATAGAATCCGTTGTGTCTAAAGAGCATCATCAAGGTGCCTGATACGACAATTTCCCAGAATATCCCCTTGGCTTTTCTCTCATCCTTTTCTTCTAAGAGGCGTACAAATAGTAAAACCGCCAAAACCAAGAGGGATGAAAAAAAGCCATCCTTACAGGAGCAGAGCGTGTACATGACAATTGTAGGGAACACCGCAAAAAATACCGCAACTATCTTTCTTATACGCTTCCCTGCTCCATGGATTTTCATAAAACTAAGGTAATAGGTAAATATCCCTGTCATAATAAGCATCTGGGAAAATATGTAGGCAAATATTCCCGCATTTACGTTTCCAAAGAACTTATTAAAAAAGGCCACGCTTCCTCCAAGCATAAGCACGTGAAGGAGGGGATGATGTGTCGTAAACTGCCTGCTAAGCACCTCGATAACCTCAGTCTGGGCATCGTAGACGAAAAATCCGGGATATACACCCAAAAGGACGATCAAATTACATGCTGCAATAAATGCCCACACAAAAGCAAAAGTCTTCTTGTCATAGCCCGGCTGCAATTCCTTATCTTCGTAAACACCTTCTTTTTTAGCCAAAAAAACCCAGCTGGTTTTTACCAAAAAAGAAATGATAGCTGATAAAACAAGGAATAATGCCGAATATACGAGGTTTAAGGGCTCAATATGGTCAAATTTTTCAAGCTGATACCCCCATACAACAGACAAGGATACCAATACGCCAAATAAGACCGGCAAAAGCCAGGTCTTATTTCTCCTCATTTGCGTCATGCTCTACCTCATCGCGAATAACATACTGAGGATTGTTATTCTGTGAAATATATATGCGGCCTATGTACTCTCCTGCAAGGCCTACCATTATCATGAGCATTCCGTTCATGAATACGATAGCGGTCATGAGAGCACTAAAGCCTGTTATTGGAAGAGTGGGATACATAAGCTTCTTGATGATGGTGTACACACCATATATAAATCCAAGTCCCGCGAAGATTCCTCCAACTAAAGTTCCGATTCTAAGAGGCTTAATGCTAAAAGCGGTGAAACCGTTAATCCAAAGCCCCATAAGCTTACTGAATGTGTATCCGCTGCTTCCCACTGTTCTTGATCTGTGGGTAACATCTACGTTTACAATTTTCCTTGTGGTTCGAAGAACGAGTCCTATAACATAAGGATATGAACTCTTATACTTGATCATCTCATCCACAACATATCTTCTTGCAGCAAAATAACTGGACACAAAGAGATCCTTGGGTTTTCCAAGCATCACATGTGCCATCCACTCATTCATGGCTGTTCCGAAATTCCTGAAAAGGTTGTGCTTCTTGTGAGAATATCTGGCATAAACAACGTCTGCTCCTGCCTCAATCTGATAGAGGAGCTTTCCTACTTCGTCTGCAGGTGTCTGTCCGTCGTCATCAAGGCATACAATAATATCACCCTTAGACTTATTAAGTCCCGCCATAAGGGCTGCGTGCTGTCCAAAGTTTCTTGCAAGGCTAAAACCTCTTATTTCATCATGGCTCTTTGCCAGCTCACATATCTTATCCCAGGTATTATCCGGTGAGCAGTCATTTACCAAAATGATCTCGTAGCCATATAAAGGCAACATATCCATTGCGCCTTCAATCTCAAGAATTACATCTTCAATTGTTTTCTCCGAGCGATAGCACGGAATCACAAAACTCACTAATTTATTTCGCATAGCTATATTCTACCACATTAAACTAATTTGTTTTCCATAAGTATCATGTCCTTAACTTCGCCATCTGAACATTCAACATCAGGAAGGTCACTTAAAAATCTAAAGCCAGCATATTCATAACTCTTCATTGCTGCAGCATTATCCTTAAAAACCCTGAGGATAAGCCTTTTTATTCCAAGCTCATCCCTGGCATAAGCACACATAAGCTTTGCAGCTTCGTTTCCAAAGCCCTTGCCTATGGCACTGTCTTCTCCTATGAAAATGCCATACTCAGCTTCTTTTTTATCGTAATCGATATCTCTAAGATAAACGCTGCCAACGGGCTCTTCGTTCTCGTTCTCACATATGATAAGCTGCACAACCTCTCCGGTCTCAACCTTGTTCTTCATCCAGGCTTCATGCCCCTCATTTGTGAAAACTTCTCTGTATATGAAGTTATTTCTTACCCTCGGGTTATTTCGCCACTGAACTATCTTGTCAGTATCACTGTATTCTATATTTCTAAGGCTTACCTTAGTTCCTCTGCAAAGACTCATGAGTTTCCTTTACCTTCCAAACTGCAAATATATCTGAAATATCCTTTACTCTTTCCATCTCAAACATTACTACTCCCTTATCAAAGTAATAATCAAAGAGCCAGTCCATATCATCATCATGTAGTGTCACTACATAAGTATTATCACAGTTCATCACTGCTTCCTCAATACTCTCCGGAAGACCAAAGAACTTAAGCTTATCCTTTTCAGCAGGACTCTTTGAAGCCCAGCCCCCAAGAAGTGTCCAGTTTGCTGGACTGTTATCCACATCTTCAAACATCTTCTTAGAATAGGAATAACCTGAACCATCGTAGGAAACAGAGGTATAAACATCTAAAAAGAAGAAGTTATCCCCATTACTCTTAAAGTAATCCTCAAGTTCCTCATAGGCTCTGTTATAAGCAACTCTTCCCTCGTACTCTGTGTTAATAGCTTTAACCTGGGAAGGAGCAAAAACAAGCGCTACAACTGCACACAGAATCATAAAGGGAATCTGAGGCTTGGGCTCAGGAGCATTGTCTTCTTCCGTATTCTCAGTATCTGCAAGAGCAATGATCATAAGTGCTATAAGCACGATTATCTCCATAAGGAAAAGTGAATGGGTAATCCTTATGGGCGCTCTGCCCCTTACAAGGATGTAAAGCCACAGGGCACTTCTTCCCGCAAAAAGAATGACCACTCTAAAGGCCGCTGCTAATACTCTTTTCTTAAAGCTGTCGCCGTATTTGCAGTTCATCATTATGATGTAAAAGGCCGCAATATACAGGATTCCCGTAACAATGTTCCATGGCGCATAGGTCATGGGATATTCGTAAGCCTTAGGGAAAGATACGCTTCTAAGCTCATACAGATATCCGGGAATCGCTCTCGCTATCCTTTTTAAAAGAGGCTCCTTGGCATTTACGACTGCAGCATACTCTGCGATCTTTGCCATAGTCTCATGATTTATCTCATCATCAATTCCAAAGTTATAATCAACAAGGAGGTTGTACTCACTTTCAGATAAGCCAATCTCATCATAAAAAGCTTTATTTTCCTGATAAGTGGGCACTCCGTAAAAGTCGTAGATTTGAGTCCTGCTGTCAAAGAAGGACACAAAATTCTTCCACTCCTCGCTGCTGTAGCCAAGCTTGTTTAATGTAACAGCCATAACAATGCAAATAGCCATGGCAATTACCAACCTTACATGGACAAAGATGTCTTCCTTTTTTCTGTAATCCTCAAGGACCAGATAGAACGCCACCAACAAAACAAAGGGCAGCATCAAAAGCGTCATCTCTGACCTTATTAAAAATGCCACAAAAACAAGGATCACAGGAAGCACTCTCTTTCTGTCGGCAACAAGCACAGCGCTCGCTGCACAAAGAATAGCCACAGTAAAAGTGTACTGAATAAAAACAAAATGTCCCGCCATAAGTCCAAATGCGCAGAAAAGCACAGCTGCTCCATAGAGAACCGACGCATGAATACTTTTTGCTTTTGAAGAAATGGTTTTGATTATAAGAAACACACCCAGGTACTGGCACAAAAGAAGAAAAAGTCCGTACCAGTCAAAGCCCCTTATAGCCTTATAAAAAAGGCTAAGCACAAAGCTTATGGGATACTGCATCTGAATATTGTGACCTTCCGGGTTCCCGGTGAAAACTCCGGCAATAATGTCCTTCATAAGTACATCATCGTTAAGGTCAAAGAAATAATCGTACAAAAGTCCCATGATCACAGCAAATGCAGTGACCATGAGACCTGAAATTATAAAGTTGGAGTTAGCTTTTGTTTTTTTCATAATCGGTATTTTTTATAATGCCTTGTAGAATTCCTTAACTCTCATCACAACTTCATCAATATCTTCATTGGTAAGACTGTAGTACATAGGCAGTCTAAGGAGCCTTAAGCTCTCCTTGGTTGTATACTTATCCTCTCCGTGGAATCTGCTGTACTTAAGTCCTGCAGTAGATGTATGAAGAGGTACATAATGAGAAGCAGGAAGAATATCATTGCTCTTTAAGTGCTTGATAAGTCCTTCTCTCTCTTCTCCGTCCTTACATTTAATGTAAAACATATGAGCATTGTGCACACACTCGGAAGGAACATAGGGAAGCTCGATAAGTCCTGAATCTGCAAGATCCCTGAACGCTTCCATATATCTGTTATAATGATCCATTCTTGCGTCGTTTATCTCCTCTGCAAGCTGCAGCTGTGCATAGAGGTAAGCAGCGTTCATATCACTTGGAAGATATGAAGAACCGGGCTGAAGCCATGTGTACTTATCAACCTTACCAAGCTGGTAAAGTGTACGGTTTGTACCCTTTTCACGGATGATGATCGCATCGTTTACATAGGTCTCATCCCTAAGAAGAAGTGCTCCGCCTTCTCCCATACTATAGTTCTTGGTCTCGTGGAAGCTGTAGTTACCAAAGTCTCCGATAGCTCCAAGAGCCTTGCCCTTATAAGTGGACATAACGCCCTGAGCCGCATCCTCGATTACAAAGAGGTTATGTCTCTTTGCAATATCCATAATCGTATCCATCTCGCAGCCAACGCCTGCATAATGCATGGGAACAATGGCTCTTGTCTTTTCCGTTATGGCAGCCTCGATGAGATTCTCATCAATATTCATGGTATCAGGTCTGATATCCACAAATACTACCTTAGCTCCTCTTAAAACAAATGCATTTGCTGTTGAAACAAAAGTATATGAAGGCATGATAACTTCATCGCCTTCCTTAATTCCTGCAAGGATAGCAGACATCTCTGTAGCATGGGTGCAGGATGTTGTAAGAAGGCACTTGCTTACTCCTGTCTTCTCCTCGAACCATTCATTATCCTTTTTGGTGAATTCACCATCACCACAGATTTTCTGGTTCTCTACGCATATCTTGATGTAATCCATTTCCTTCCCTGTGTAGGGAGGCACATTAAAATTTATTCTCATATTAGTTTTCCTTCTGCTCTAAGAAAATCTTTCTGGTAATAAAGTTGTAAACCATAACTATGCCTGTTGCACCGAATTTAAAGAACAGATTCTTTGCAAAAGCTTCACTCATTATACTCTGAAGCCATCCCCAATGCATATAGATAAGATCTATACCAATGAAGAGGCAAAGTTCGTTAACGCCCATTCCGATGATACTGAGGATAAGGAAGATGATGAACTCCTTCTTTCTGCTCATATCTTCTCTTCTTACAAATACAAATTTAAAACTAAGAATGTAATTAACTACTACGGATACTGAAAATCCTACAAATCCGGAAATAAGATAATACTTTGGAAATACTGAAGCAAAGCCTATGCTCTCAAATAAAAGGTTAGCCCCAAGATAAAGGAAGTAATCCACAAAAAAGCAAAATACTCCGACAAGTCCAAACTTCATTATCTGCTGTAATAAATTATTCATAACTCCTCTTTCTAACTATCTGCTGATTCTCCCGGAATCATTCTGCAGCATATACCATAAATCTTTCGTTATCAAAGACTTTATTATACTTCTGTGCGTCAAGGAAGTCCAATAATATGTCATACTTGGCATCAGCACTGACTTCCCCCTCAAAATCCGGATTGATTATCACAACCGGCATGGGAGTGCTTCCTGCCCTAAGCTCCTCAATAGCTTCCTCAAACTTCTCCACTGTATTTGAATCAAGATCAGGCCATGTGGAAAAAATAGCTGGATCCATGTTGTATAAATAAGCAAGTCCCGGAGCCTTACCAAACTGCATAAGGTTTCTTTCTGCAAGACCGTTGTCCATTAAAAACTCATAGGTCTCTGACACAGTTTCAGCATTGTACTCAGTAGTATACATGCCTGCTGCCCTTGGAATATCACTTGAACCAACCAGAACACTTCTCTTTTCGCCATCAGTTCCATCCACAAAGCTGTAGCAGAGGTGGAAAAATCCAGCCTGAGCGACAAGCGTAACAAGAATCGCCATATACATAGCTTTCCAGGTAAAGTGAAGCTCATGGGAACCTGCAGCCTGTCTCACTCTTCTAAACATCCACAAAATTGCGGGAGCAACAATAAACATATTGTTGAGAAGAGGATATGTGTAATTATTACTTCCAAGAGGAGTAATAAATATGATCAAAAGTGTTCCCAGGCAAAATGCTCTCTCTGATCCTTGTCCGTTGAGGAAAGGTGTTATTCCAAGTACAAGGAACATAAGACCAAATACAAGGAACATCATTGCAGGCTCAAACATGGAATCATAGTAGTAATAACTTCTGGTAAATACACCTCTCATGAAGAAGTATCTGATAAGTACCACAAGACCAATTACATATATTATTCTCTTTACCCAGTAATATCTTCCGGGCTTAAGCATAAGAAGAATTGCTGATGCAAAGATGCATGGAACCATAATAGCCATTCTGCTAAGACTTGTTATCCACGCCTTTATAATAAGCGAAAACATGCCGCCTGCAGCATAATCGGAAGCATCCTTTGTCATTGAAAAAAGTGAACCAATCATGTCACCATAGGCGCCAAATCCGTATTTCACGCATATGAAAAGATAGGGGATCATAAATCCTATGGCATATCCAAGTATGCAGAACAGGGTCTTCCTTACAATCTCTTTGATTTCTCTTTTGTGGATACCCTCGTAATACCACAGGATCACGATAAGTGCCGCTTCCAGAATATTAGGAAAACGCACCATAACATTAAGTCCAAGGAAAAATCCCGCAAGAGCAAACTTCCACATCTTCTTTTCATAATCTGTCATAGCATGCAAAAGAAAAAGCACGCCAAGTGTAAAGAACAGATATGTAAGATAGTTGTAAAGGATAACCCTGGGACACCAGCAAAGACTCTCAGCTATCATGCATCCAAGGAATGTCATCCATCCGGGAATCCATCTTTGAAGCATGTAGTATGAAAACAGCGCTGTAATACTGATTATGAGCGTACAGTACATATTCATCCCAAGCATTGAATCACCGCCGGGAAGATGTGAAAAAAAGCTTCCCAGAAGATTTGGAATGTATGTAGCCAAAAACCACATGGGATCAATGGCATCCCCATAGAGATAATTACCAAGACTGTAGGTTGTATCAGTGATATCAACACCTTGATTTACCCCAATAAAAGGATACAAAAGAAGTATTATGGGAAAGAGCCATTTTTCCATGGGCTCCTGATATTTTTTCAGTTTAAATACATACGCTCTAAGCGATCTTAATGTCAACATACCTTCCCCCGGGTCAAACACTTTTTCTTTTTATCTCTGCAGAGACACCTTCTGTCCGTTTACTCTGTAAACCATATCGCACTTCTCGATTGTCTGAAGTCTGTGAGCGATGATTATGAGTGTCTTTCTGCCGTGAAGTCTGTTTATTGAATCCATGATAGCAGCCTCAGTCTCATTATCAAGAGCACTGGTTGCTTCATCAAGTACCAAAACTTCAGGGTCTTCAAACAAAGCTCTGGCAATTCCGATTCTCTGTCTCTGACCACCTGATAATCTGATACCTCTTTCCCCAATGGTAGTATCAAGTCCATCCGGAAGTAATCTTACATATTCATCAAGCTGAGCCTCCTTAAGGGCTGCCCATACTTTTTCATCATTTATTTCTTCGTCAGGGATACCAAATGCAACATTCTTCCTGATGGTTGAATCCAGCATAAAAATGGTCTGAGGAATATATCCGATATTCTTAAGCCATTCAGGATAATGGTCCCTTATCTCAACTCCGTCTGCAAGGATCTCACCGGTCTCAATTCTTAAAAGACCAAGCATGATATCAACGATCGTAGTCTTACCAGCACCTGATGTTCCAACGATACCAATGGACTTTCCTACGGGAATTGTCATATCTGCATTCTTAAGAACATAGGCTTCAGCGTTGGGATATTTATAGGTAATATTCTTAAGCTCAATTGTCTTATGAACAGGAAGCTTTTCAACTTCCTTCATCACTCTGTAATCTTCTGCTTTATATGATACAGAACCGTCGTTAATCTCCTCCTGGAGGTTATCACTTACATTCATGAAAAACGGCTCAAAATAAGCTATTGAAGTAAGGTAATTGTTAATTCTGTTGGCACTTGGAATAAGTCTTGTTGCCGCAGCACCCATGACACCAACTAAAGTAACCATGTCCTTAAGAGCCTCGCCTCTTATTATTACAAGAAGCATATAGCCAACCATTCCTGCTACGCTTATGGTCTCAATAAGGAGTCTTGGTGTTGAATTGTACAGGTTATATTTCTGTACTGCATGAACGTATCCTGCTCCGCAGTCTGCATAGCCGTTGATGAAATAGTTCTCTTTATTGGCAATCTTGATCTCCTTGATACCCATAACAGACTCTTCTATCCACTTGAAAAGTCCGCTGTAGTAATCCTGGTTATCCTGACCTGCCTTAACCATGATTGGCTTAATAATAAACTTTATTATAAGTAGCACTGAAACAAGTAAAAGCGCGATGGAGATAGTCATCTTGGCATCAATATAAAGAAGCATGATAACAAGGCACGCAAATACTATTGACTCAGATATCAGCTGAAGTGTACTTAGAATAAGGCCGTACATGTTGTTTACATCTGAGGTGATATTTCTCTGTATAACAGAGGTGTCAGCGTTTAGATAATACTCATAAGGCCTTTTCATGAAGTTGATCATCATGCGCCTTGAAGTTGCAAACTGATTGGTATAAACAAATCTAAGCTGAACCACATTTATCAAAAACAAAACGATATTCTTTACTACAAATACCACTATCAGAGCCACAAATATGATTATGGCAAACTCTGTAATGCTCTTACATCCAAGGAGGTTATAAATTGCTGACAGTTTCTTACTTTCCGATACCTTATCAGGATCTATTACCGTAGTCATTGCAGGCAAAAGCATTGCAATTCCCAAGGTCTCAAGGATACCTCCAAGGAGCATCATTATTACAATAAGCACCATCTGCTTTTTCTGGCGCTTATCGAGAAGCACCATCATTTTCTGATAAATCTTTTTCATATATTCCTCATTTAGTCATCTATAATCTGCTCATTTAATCTGTGGATCTCGGGAGCCTCATATTTATCCATGAAATCATCCCCAAGGAAAAGTTTCTCATCCACAAATTTTAACGAATCAACGACGGTATAAACCGATACTAGTCTGTCAAACTTAAGGCCTTCTATGAAGTTTAGCATCTCCATGGGGAAGGTACCTGCAAGGTGGATAACATCCGGAAAGAGCTTTGCATAATCCAAATAATCTCTGGGGTGCTGCTTTATCATAACAACACTCTCCTTACCGCCTATTGTACCATATTCCTCGATAATGTCCCTAAACAGGCGCTCTCTGGTCTCAAGGTCACAGAGAGGCTCAGATAAAACAAGAACTCTTGGCTTTCCCTCTCCTTCGGAAAGTTTTTCCCTGAGCTCACCCATGTTATCCACAAAAATCCTTAGCATCTCATTTTTATCTGACTGAGTAAGCTCATCAACAAGAGGCTGTCTTGGCACCTCGATGTACTTAGGACATGGATAATCAAGGATTGAGATATCATTAACTTCCATATCTATGCAGTATCTGCCCCATCCGTTCTGAATAAAAATAAGACCGGTGGAAGCCATAAATGCCTTGAACTTAAAATGACCGTTGTTGTCATATCTTGCCTGATCGCCGTATTTAATACAGTTTAAGCCATCTTCCAGGGCATGATATCTTATCTTCTTGTAATTCAGATAGTATCCAATAGGATCAGAATCACAGAAAACATATATATCCTTGTACTTTGTAAAATCAACAGGCACATACTTTTCCTGAAGGATCGCAAACTTTTTGCAGAACTTTATTCTGTTGAACATGTTCTTTACAAGGTTTCCTGTGTCCTTTCTAAGGGGCGCAAGCTCCGGGAAAAAAGTATCAACCTTCTCATCATATTCAATAACTTCTTCAAAGAGGTAACTTTCCCTTGCTCTATCCACCATGGAGCCAAACTTGTTACTCATCTTGGAAAGAACAAGAGTAGCCCTTCCTGCGCCTTTGCTGCCGGCTGCTGCCTTGCCCTCTTTAAAGCCGTCCTTATTTTCCTTGGAAAACTCGTGTAATATATGAAATTCCTTAAGACATGCCACATACACATGATAAAAAGTGTGGCACACATAAATTCTTTCGTGCAATTTTCAATCCTCATTTGCCGGCTATGCCGACAATTTCCCAGATTGACTGGGAACATTTTATTTTTTTCTAAGATTTCTATAGAACCACAACAGTCTATAGTATACATAAAACTTCAGATGGGACTCCATCTGCATCTTAATTAGCTTTTTCTCCTCAGGATGAACTCTGTCCCTGTAATAAGGGTTATTCTGAAAATCCGGGAAAGTCTCTTTCATTTCTTTCCCAAGCTTTTTACAAAACTCATAGCAGCCCTCTATATGCTGCTCCTTTGGCATAGCTGAAAACAGTGTATTTACATAGAAAAGCACTGTATACATAAACTCTATCTCAGGCTTATAGTCCTCAAGATATCCGTTTTCCACAGCCTCTCTGATTATCTGCCTTCCAGCCACCATTCTGTCTTCCAGATTCTTTTTGGAAATAGTATGAACCGTGGAAGCATTGTGCTGATAATAAAAATACAGCGGTTCCTCAATATACTCAAAATGCTTTACCCTGAGCATCCAGGAATTACTAACGGCATTATCCTCATAAAAAATATCCTCAGGGAATATTTTCCTGATCTGGCCTTCGCCTGCATTTTCAGTACTTTCCTGCCCAAATATGATATATCTTTTGTAAATCTTAACAACAAGGCTTCCGGTATCAAGGAGAAGCTTTCTGTACTTTTCCTTGTCCATGACTCCTGTCTGCTGTGCATTATTGTTGTGTACAACCTGCCCCGGAGTAAAGGTATACTCATCCACAAGGCTGTAATCACAGCCAACCATATCGGCTCCCGTTTCTTCGGCCTTTTTTATAAGCCTCTCGTAGTAATCGGGAACTACCCAGTCGTCTGCGTCAATAAATCCTATCCATTCTCCTGCAGCTACAGATAATCCGATATTCTTTGCTCCGCCCTGATGGTGATTTACGGGGCTGTGTAGCGCCTTAAACCTACCCGGGTAATCCGCCTCATATCCCTTCATGACTTCAAGGGAATTGTCGGTAGAGCAGTCATCCACTGCGATTATCTCTATTTCTCCATCTGCCATGGTCTGATTAACAAGACTATCAAGGCAGTGCTTTAATTTATCATCTCCCGCCATATTGTAGACAGGAACTATTACACTAAGTTTCATGGCGTTTAATACCTTTATCAGTTAATGTCACCGGCAAATCCATGCTCAGATCTTGGATAAAGTATCAGCAAAAATCTCAGCCACATTCTCCATATCAAAGCGGCTGTATCTCTGGTCAATCCAAAACGCCAGCATGTTGTCTGAAAAGTCGGATGCTACCTTGCATACTGCTCTTGCCTCATCGTAAATAGGCCAAAGAACAGGAGCATATAAACCGTTTTCAGCAAGCTTTCTCTCGAACATATCTCTTGTGATGCTCTTGCCCTCATCTGTTATAGCACTTCTCTGCATAAAGTCTATATCAAGAACTATCTGAAGCATAAAGGGTGTCTGCGCATCTGTATCCACCTTGTCGTAGAGCTTAAAGGCCTTTCCACATAAGGGAAGCTCCTTAAGTGCCTTATACAAAGTGTCGTAGTTAACCCTCCTTCTATGCTGCAGGTTATCAAGATCCATCTCGCTTAAGTAATCAGCGCTTAAGTCAGACATAATATAGGGATCAAGTCCGTCATTAAGTGAATCTTCTGCCTCAGATAAAAGTGCTCTAAAGTGAGTCTTAAGATTCTGATCGCCATTATCAAGATATCTGGTCTTCTCTTCCATAGCCTGGGCTCTTAAAACTGAGAAATCTGTTTCTCCTGTAAGAGCTCCCATGACAAACTCTGACTTTGATATAGCCACAGCTCCATCCGGAACCCCAAGCCATTTCCTGATACTTCCCACATGATAGTCAGAAAGAGATTCTCCTTCTCCTCCAAGGAAGTTCTCGGGCTCTGTAATAATATGTGTAACGTCCTCGATGAGGATTGTATTTTCATTTTTTGCTTTTAAACTTTGTGAAAGTGCCCCGGTATCAGTTATTCCAAAAAGATTCATAACAAGGACAACAGGCCTCTTCTCAAAAGCAATAAGCTCTTCTAGATAATCCTTATCCACAGACAGATCTTCATTAAGTCTGTAGAAAACAACCTCAAAGCCTCTTACTTCAAAGGGCTTTACCATGGAGTCACAGGAAAGAGCCGGTATAAACACCTTACTTGCTCTATCCGCATCATCATCAAAGGTCTTACTCCTTGCAATGATATCGTCAGCAACAAAGCCTATAGCATCTCTTCCACATCTAAGAAACTCAATGTATCTGTTTTTCTTTTCTGCTTCATGGGATAACAGCTCTATAAAATCTGTTCTGTCATTAATCTTTTCAAAATTAAATTCGCTTCCGATTTCGTACATTAGGCGCACCTCCAACCCGTATAATTATAGCCAATCAGCCTTTAGTAGTAAAACCGAAAGTCCCCTCTACTTATCAGTCTTTACTATCACTATCTTCTTTACTGCAGCCTCAGCATTTCTCGCCGCTTCCTCTGCATCCTTACCTGTTGCGATGACATGTCCGTATCTGTCTCCGCTGTTTGTAAGGTTACCTGCCAGGTCTCCGGCCTTTTTAGTCATAACTACCTCGGCAACTCCCGGCATTTTCTTTGCTTCTTCAATGCCATCTATGGATTTTATAACCTGCTCTTTCGTATCTTCCTTATCATCTGCAAAAATAAATCTTATGGCTGATCCACAGCTCTTTGTACTCTGCCAGTTCACTGTTTCTCCAAGTGTTGAAGAAAGCTGGCAATCTATCATATCAACTCCTGTTGATAAGGGCACAAGCCTTGATGTAATAAAATCTCCTCCAAGCCTTGCTGCTATTTCCACAAGCTTTGCTCCGCTCTTTGTGACCTTTATCTCAGTATGAGTTGGTCCGTTCTTTACTCCAAGAGCAGCTATTGCCTTAAGAGCCACGTTTCTGATATCTTCCTGAACATCCAGAGGAAGCCTTGACGGCTCAGTATGCCCTGTCTCTACAAAGAACGGAACCTCAGTTACCATCTTATCTGTGATGGTAATTATATGGCTTTCTCCTTCAACGGTTATTGACTCTACGCTTACTTCAGGGCCTTCCATGAACTCCTCAACGAGAACCTCACCGCCTCTTGAATAGCCCTTGCTGTATTCATAGATAGCCTTATAAAAAGCCTCATCTGACATATTATCTGAAAAGTCAGCTCCGATTCCCTCAAGAACTTCCTGCTTGCTTGATAAGTCCACAAGGACAACGCCCCTGCTTGCAGCATTATCTGCAGGCTTACTTACAAACCTTGTTCCGATCAGGGATGCTGCCTCTTTAAAATCTTCAAAGCTATCCACCACATGGAATTCAGGAACAGGCACATTCTTTTCCTTCATTCGCCTTCTCATATGCACCTTGTCAGTAGCACAGATTGCATCTTCGTAGGCTATGTCAGCTTTCTTCCCAAGCTGCTCGTTAACCCACGCGGCACATCTAACCGGCATATCGCTGGTGGAAGTCATTATGTAATCCGGTTCATATTTTTTTGCAGCCTCTAAAACCGCCTCTTTATCTATGGTGCTGATACATAAAAACTCATCCGCATAGGCTATTCCCACAGCCTCAGGATCATAATCAAGGGCGTATACATACAGCCCCTTTTCCTTTGCATTTTTTATGGCAGGCACCTGAAGTGCACTGGCACCAAGTACAAAAATCTTTTTCAAGTCTCTAATCTCCACAATTTACCGGTTATTATATGGCCTATGCAGCTATCTCCACCAAGCTGCATGCTTACATTTCAAGTAGAGCTTCTGCAATTCTGTCAGCACCCTGACCGTCTATAAGCTCCTTTAACTTTTCTCCGTGCTCTATCCTATCGGCAGAATCAAGCTTTGCGAAATCCTTTATGGCAAAGATGATATTACGAAGAACTTCTGCATCATCTTCTCTGAAATCTCCTGCGTAGGGCACAAGCTTTTTCTCACTAAAATACAGAGCATCCGGTTCCTGATTCTCTGCAAACACAAAGCTCACCGAAGGGATACCCAGTGCGCTTAATTCAAAAAGTGTGGTTCCCGCAGGTGTTATGGCAACATCGCACATTTTCATGATATCTGCCACGTTACTTACATTTTGATGAAGAACCACGTAGCCATCTTCTATGTATTCCTGGATCTTCTCAGTAACTCTGTAGAATCTTCCCGCAAGAAGATGAATCTTCTTATTTCTGTCAGTCTTAAAACCAAGTTCAGGATCTCTTATAAGAGCAGTGGAAATAATCTCTGAAAGGCCCATGCTGTCTGCGCCTCCGGTGGTTAAAAAGATACTTTCCACACCGTCCTTCTCATATCCATAGGTTCTGTGAACACCCATGAAGGCTTCTGCATTTTCCTTGGCGATAATATCAATATTTTTCAAGGCTTCACCATCAGTCCCGAGAACGACTCCACGAGCACTCTCAAAGTCGTCGTTTTTTTGCCAGAACTGCTCTCTGAGAGGAATATACTTTGTTCCAAGAAGAAGCATCGGCTGTTCATCGCCGTAAAATTCTTCATAGCCAAGATACCTTGCCCCGGGGCTGTAATTCAAAATGGCGTTTGCAGGATAGGTTTCCTTTTTCATGTCATCTATGTACATGACCCTCATTCCGCAGTCTCTAAGGGCCTTTATATATTCAGGAGTTGCATAATAAGAGTCCACAAGAATTCTGTTTATGCCCTCAAACTGCAGAAAATCCACAAAGGTATCTACCTCGTCCTGGAGGTTTCTCCAGTTAGTATGCAGTACCTGAACCTGATAGTCCTCGCCCACATATGGAATTATATTGTCATCAGCAGACACAAAAACGACAGAACACCCCATCTGTGACAGGCTACCTGCTATAGTCCTGCACCTCATGATATGTCCCGTCGCTACTATTTCATTTGCATCAACACGAATTGCTATTTTATTCAACCATACTCCAATCCAGCGGCGTTCCTCGTTTGTAATCCGCCTTGGCAGTTTTGCCTAAAACCTCTTCGTAGTACTTAGGCTTCATTCCCTGTATGTTGTATGAACGGATACTTCTTACATTCTTATCCGTCAATGCCTCACCCTTTTTCACATCTTCCACAATAAAAAGTGATCTTCTGTTAGTGTACTCACCTGCTTTTTCAGCTTCGGTAGGGCCATAAAAAACCTTGCCAAGCGCAAGCTCTGCATCGTGAACACCCTTTACCATTGCCGCAAATTCCTCAGGTTCCATGGAAAAAGCGGAATCTGCTGAAGGAATATCTCTTCCAAGACAGAAATGCTTCTCAATAACCACTGCTCCAAGAGCTGCGGCTGCGATTGCTGCTGTGCCGCCCATTGAGTGATCTGAAAGCCCAACCGGCACCCCAAATTTTTCCTTCATATCCGTGATGGTATTAAGGTTAAGATCTGAAGAAACTGTAGGATATACGCTGCAGCACTTAAGGATAATGATATTGTTATTACCCTGTGACTTTATGGCATCAATCGCCTCTCGTATCTCTTCCTCAGTTCCCATACCTGTTGACATGATGATCGGTTTACCTGTTTTTGCCACGTACTTAATGAATGGAATATCTACAAGCTCAAAGGATGCAATCTTGTAGAACTCTTCTCCAATGTTTTCAAGATAATCCACAGATGTTGTATCAAAAGGAGTGGAGAGAAAATCTATTCCGCACTCTTCACATTTTTTCTTAATGGGCTCCATCCACTCCCAGGGAGTATAGGCTTCCTTATAGAGATCATGGAGGTTATAACCATCCCAAAGACCGCCATCGTGAATCTTAAATGCCTCGCCGTCGCAATCTATGGTAATGGTATCTGCTGTATAAGTCTGTGTCTTTAAGCAATCAGCTCCTGCCTTTGCAGCTGCCTCTACTATCTCAAGGGCATTCTCAAGAGAGCCGCCGTGATTGGCGCTCATCTCAGCAATTATGTATGCTCTTTTATTTTTTAAACACTCATCTAAACGCATATCTTTACTTTCTTTTTTCCTGCTGTAAAAAACTGTATTTAAGCTCCGCAAGCTTCCAGTCGCTTTCAGTATCAATATCCTGAGATTCTACAGGATCGATGATATAAGGAATGGATTTCTCCATAGTTGTATCCTTCTGAATTCTGAAGGCATCGTTTCTAAAAATATAAAACTGTCCGCACTCATGATATTGCTTCTGAAGATCCTGGCTTCTGGTTGTTGCATACTCAGGATGAAGCATCTTCACAAGACCGTTCTCATCAATAAAAAGTCCGCGCTGAGGAGGATATGAGAACTCCTGCATGGGAACAATTGACTCTGCACCGCTCTCCACAAGCTTATCCATGGCACTTTTAAGCTTCTTTGCAGTTACAAAAGGAGCTGTGGGATAAATGCAGCAGCCATACTCATAGCTCTTGCCCATCTTCTCATATTCATCGAGAACTTCCAAAAGAACATCAGCTGTGGTTGCAGTATCACTTGAGGTTTCAGCAGATCTGTAAAAAGGAACCTTTGCTCCTGCTTTTTTTGCAATCTCTGCAATCTCCTCATCATCTGTTGAAACCATCACTTCGTCAAAAATCCCTGACTGAAGAGCTGCTTCTATGGAATAGTTTATTATGGGCTTTCCGCAAAATTCCCTGATATTCTTTCTGGGTATTCTCTTACTTCCGCCTCTTGCTGTTATTATCGCTATAGCACTCATATTTCTATTGCAGATAAACTGCACCCCTTAAATCTTTTTATTCACCCAAAGCTTAAGCTCTGTAGTAATCTACGATCTTCTTAACGGCTGTAATAACATCTCTTGCATCATCATCGGTCATTCCTGAATACAGAGGAATAGTGATCATCTCATCATAGAGTTTTTCTGCATTAGGGCAGATACCACGCTTATATCCAAGCTTCTCGTAATAAGGGAAGTAATAAGTTGGTATATAATGCACGTTACAGATAATGTTCTCTGCGCCAAGTGCCTCGAAGAACTCTTTCCTGCTTATCTTAAGCTTCTCTGGAACAATCCTCAAAATGTACAGATGTCTTGTAGGATCGCAGCCTTCTGTTTCCTTCTGAACAAAGATTTCGGGCATCTTGGAAAATGCATCGTCATAAAGCTTTCTGATAGCTTTTCTTCTCTCTGAAAACTCAGGTAATCTGTCAAGCTGGCTGCAAATAAGTGCTGCCTGCATATCTGTAAGTCTGTAGTTTGTTGAAAGACAAAGCTGCTCGTAATACCAAGGTCCGTCAGGCTCATGCTCCATAAGAGAAGTATCTCTTGTAATACCATGTGCTCTGTAGAGAACAAGCTTCTTATACAGCTCTTCATCGTTGGTGATTACTGCTCCTCCTTCGCCGCCTGTTATGGTCTTAACGGCATGGAAGCTGAAGGTTGTCATGTCAGCGATAGTTCCGATATGTTTTCCCTTATAATATGTTCCGATTGAATGAGCTGCATCCTCGATCATAACAAGACCGTGATCATCACAGATCTTCCTGATCGCATCAAGATCAGCAGTCTGACCTGTGTAATCAACAGGAATAACTACCTTTGTTTTGTCTGTGATCTTCTTTTCCACATCTTTTGCATCGATCTGATAAGTCTCAGGATCAACATCCGCAAATACGGGACGTGCTCCGCAGTACAGAGCGCAGTTAGCACTGGCTGCAAAGGTAATTGGAGTTGTTATAACTTCATCACCCTCTGAAACGCCTGCTGCAAGACATGCAATGTGAAGAGCCGCTGTATCGTTACTTAATGCAACAGCATACTTTGCACCTGTTATCCGGCAAAGTCTATTCTCCATCTCTGTTATGGAAGGGCCGGTTGTAAGATAATCACTTTTAAGTACATCTACAACTGCCTGAATATCCTTGTCATTAATGCTCTGATGTGAATAATATAATTTTTTGCTTCTAACGGGCGAACCCCCGCAAATTGCAGGGATTCTCTCGGATTCGTTATTTAAATTGCTCATATATGTCTCCATATAGACTTGTTTTTATAATCTAAATCAGTGATCAACAGCCTCGCCGAGTCTGTTTCTGATATCTGTGACGCTCATCCACTCTGTGTTATTGCCTGAGCTGTATGAGAATCCTTCAGGAACCTTCTTACCCTTCGGGTCCGGAACCTGCTTATCATTAAATGTTACCTGAGGATATACGATGAAGTGCTTTTCAAACTCGTATGTGAAAGGTGCATCCTCAACTGTAACCATGATCTCGTCAAGCTTCTCACCGGGACGGATTCCGATCTCCCTTGTTCCTATGCCGGGGCACATAGCCTCTGCAAGATCTGTAACCTTGAAGGAAGGAATCTTACTGATGAATGTCTCGCCGCCCTTAGCTTCGTCGAGTGCCTTAAGCACGAGCTCTACGCCTTCGGGAAGACTTATCCAGAATCTGGTCATTCTGTAATCTGTAATAGGAAGCTCTTTCTCACCCTTTTCAATAAGGTTCTTGAAAAGTGGAATAATTGAGCCGCGGCTTCCAGCCACGTTACCATATCTTACAATAGAGAAATTGATGTCCTTGTTTCCTGCGTAAGCGTTAGCAGCGATAAAGAGCTTATCTGAAACCATCTTGGTTGCACCATAGAGATTAACAGGATTAACTGCCTTGTCTGTTGAAAGAGCAACTACTCTCTTAACTCCTGTATTAAGTGCTGCATTGATTACATTCTGAGCACCGTTAACATTAGTCTTGATTGCTTCGTCAGGGTTATATTCACACGCAGGAACCTGCTTAAGCGCTGCAGCATGGATTACATAATCTACACCTTCCATAGCGCGCTCCATACGTGCACCATCTCTTACATCACCGATAAAGAATCTCATCTGGTCGGCATGTTCTCTGTACACTTTTTCATTTGCCATAACGTACTGCTTATACTCATCACGAGAATAAACAATGATCTTCTTAGGGTTATAATGCTCAAGAAGATATTCTGTAAAGCAGTGACCAAAGGAACCTGTGCCTCCTGTTACAAGGATGGTTTTATCATCTAATCTCATCTTTTACCTCTTTTCAAAACATAATTCCAATAGATTATACTATAAAATGCAATTCTTATCTATCACGATAAAAACTCTGTGTTTAAGTGCAGTTTCTGCGGTTTAAAAAGCTTTTGCCAAAACCTGCATAAGAGAAAGTGCATTAACTATCATAAGCCCTGTAATTACAAAATGAGCTTTCTCTTTCTTAAGTGTTAATCCTGATGAGCGAATCGCCATAAGGATCATCATCATCTGTAAGACAAGGTATCTGCCCTGTACTCCATTTATATGGGTATCTGAAGGCTCAGTCTCTGCAAGAAGCATTGCAAGGAATATAAGCCCAACTGAAATGATACTTCCTGCCACCAGGAGTTTTTTCATTTTACCTGAAATGCTGATATTTTCTTCTATAGCAGATAACAACAAAAGTCCTACCAGATTAGCTATAGGGAACATTATAACCAGCTTCACATCAAGCCAGCCAAATGTGCCTCCAAAAGCACCCTGAATATATGGATCACTCTTTTCAAAGAATGTGCACCATACCATCTTACCTATAGTCATAGGGTTCTGCAAAATGTATCTGACAGTTATTGTCTCTTTTGCAGTGCCTCCCATACCGATGGATGTAAGTATGGGCATAAATTTAGCTACAAACAAAACTCCGGCTACTGCCACAGCGCCCAAAGCACATACAGCAATGGCCCACTTTGGAAGCTTTATCTTCATATTTTCCGGCTTATTTATTGCAAATATCATAAGGGCCATTGGCAAATACACAGCACCCTTGGTAAATACCAGATAAATTATGATCAGTCCGCAAATGACATACCACTTAATATGAGCATCCTTTTCCACATGCATATGCACGCAGATTGCTATAAACAAAAATCCAAATCCCATGATAACAGGATCATAGGAAAAAGATGCCGCCTGCTGGATCATTATGGGAAGCAGAGCTGTCATTGCCATCAGTTCCTTATATAACGGAGTAAGTCCTATAGCCAGTCCTGCCAGCAGTACATAAACAATCAGATTCATGATCCTGCCAAGGGTGTATGCAAGCACAGGTGAAAGCCCCAGAACTCTTCCGATGCTTAGCCCCACTGCTGCCGGCAAAAAGTTTAATGCCGTAACCTGTCCGCTTGAATCAAAATAATGTGCAACTATAAGATCTGTATCTGCAGGCCTCTTAAACAGCTCGCTTGTACTCTGGTAATAGGAACCAGTTTCTATATTGTTCGGAAGCATATCTGTAAATTCAGCATCGCATCTTCTCTTATAGATAGTTCCCGGCTGATCCGGATTACCGATTCCCATGATCACATTGGAATACTTATAAGTCGTATCCATATGCCAGGATTCATCCGGAACCCCGTTTACAGGAATAACCAGAAGCATTATCACTCCATACACAAGAGCCAGCGGAATAAATGCCTTCTGTATCTCCAGACCTCTGATAATAAAAATGTAATAAGCAAAAACTGCAAGGAATACAATCAGCAAAAGACTTATTACAATAAATCCCTTTGCGGATCCTACTCTGCCATACTCAATGCTATAAATGATATTGGTTCGCAAGCTTTCATCGCCGTTGAAAGATGTAACAACTCCCGGCTTTTCATTAGCGTTTACCTGAAGTACTCCGCCCTGGAGTTCACTTGCCTCTACCTTAAGTAATAGCTCATGCTCCTTTAGGTCGCCTTCGTTATTTACACCCATCATTATTGTAGAAAACTTACCGGAAGGCTGGATCACAGCTTCAGATGTACCAATGGTTTTATTATTTGATAAATCCAAAAGACTTAAGTTTACTTTTGCCGCAGCTCCTCTTTCGCCCTCATATTGTACATAGACCATAATCCTGTGGAGATCGCCTACCATACAGATAAAGGACTCTTCTAAGGAAGGAGTATCCGTTGTAAGAGCTATGGTTTCTTCAGCACTCGCCTTATGAGCCCAGCGCCATGTATCCTCAAAGGGTTTGTCAAAGCTTTCATCTATCTGAGCTTTATATGTGAACAGCGCAGCAATGAGCATTATTAAAAGAAGTATCAGACCTCTTATTATTTTGGGTTTTCTAATGCTATCCACAAATTACTCCTTGTTTTCCTCTTTGGACTCATCAAGCTTACTCTCGATTTCTCTTACTCTCTTTTCCAAAAGAGCCTGTGTCTGAATAAGTGTGGTAATCCTGGATGCCTGTCTTGAAGCAATGCTTGTAAGCGACAATACCAGCATAATAAGGAATGCTATGAGAATAATAAACAATCCGTTCATGGTGCTGGTAATTCCAAGAATCTGAATAATCTTGAAAAGCAGTATGGGATTTAATACCAACACAAGAAAAGCCACTCCTGTAAACAACCACAGGAGGGTATATTTCATATTAAGTTTCTTGTGCTTTAAGAGTGAAAGGATAATGATAAAATACACAATCACCGCAAATATGAGCACAAACGTAAGTCTCGGAGGAATTATCTGAAACATCTTATCTCCCTGATCATCTTCGTATTCCGTAACTAATACGGCAAACTATCATGTTAAGAGTTACCTTTATCATGTAGTAAACAGATCTCTTTAGGTTGATGGAGCTCTTACCTCCATCCCTCTCTCTCATAACAACAGGTAATTCAAGTATTCTCTTCCTGCGCATAACAGCGTCAACAATTGCCTCAGGCTCTGGATAATCTATCGGATAGTAGTCTGCAAACACATCAATAAAAAATTTGTTTACAGCTCTAAATCCGCTGGTGACATCCTTCACTTTCTTGAAGCATAAAATCATAATCAGAAAACTAAAAAAATGGATTCCCGCTCTTCTTGCAAAAGAGCTCTGAAATCCCTTATTTTCTACAAATCTTGATCCGATGACGTAGTCAGCCTTATCTTCAAGAATAGGCTTTATGATCTCCTCAATATATGCAGGATCATGCTGTCCGTCGCCGTCAATCTGAACCGCTATCTCATAGTTCATCTCCCTGGCATATCTGTAGCCTGTCTGAATGGCTCCGCCAATACCGAGGTTAATGGGGCAGTTTATGTGATTGTAGCCGTGCTTTTTGCAGATAGCACCGGTGTTATCCGATGATCCGTCATTGACTACAACATAGTCGAACTGGGGATAGTTATCCCTTATCTCTTCTACAATTCCGGTTATATTCTCTGATTCATTATAGGCAGGTACTATTATCAGCACATCTGACTTTTTTGAATTCATTATTTATCCTCTGTTTCTTAGAAGCTGTGGTCGTATTTTTTATGGAAAAGCTTAGCCCTAAGGAAAGCCGCACCCTTCTTAAACCAGTTGATTCGTTCCATATGGATACATGGAAGTTCCTGAACCTGGTATCTTAGTATCTCTCCTGTAGCCATCTGATGGTCAAGCCATACATTAAAGATCAGCTCGCCAACTCTCCCTATATATCTTCCCTGATAAGCATCAAGTTTGTTATCAATAAGTTCCTTCTCAAGCTCATCAAGTATATCAAAGAGCCATCTGCAATACTTATTGAGAATGTCTCTTCTCATTATCATCATGTTAAACATATATCCGGAAGTCTGACTCATGGCCTTTTCATAGGACTCAAGGTACTCTGGATATTTTCTCTCTATGATACTCTTAGTCTTAACAAGCTGCTCCTCATAATGTGTATGAGAATAGTGAGAATGAAGTGTTTCTATGTAGTACTTCCTCTTAGTAGGTACTACCACGCAGCTCTTCTTTAAGATCTCATCAAGTTCATCCTGCTTAATAACCTTCTCAAAAGGATCAGAACTCACTCCCTGATGCTTACTTCCAAAGTATCTTCTGTAATGAACCAGCCCGATAAAGTCAGCATCTACATTTTTCCACGCCCAATAAAGACCCGTAAGTTCGCAGTACTGAGAATTCTTAGCAGATATGTTATCCTCGCTGCTATTGTCCTTCTCATACTCAGGAATCAGGATCTTTGCCTTTTCAGCGCCAACCTGAACAGGCATATACATACCATCGTCAGGCATTCTATATTTTTTTGTTGTGGCAACAATAATTTTTACTTTAGCCATTTGCCCCGCCAAATCTCTCCAGTTACATAATACTTAACAACATGTATTTTCATGCAATCGTATAATTTTATCAATAAATCTTATATAAAACAAGTTATCGAACCTTGCCATCCTTATCTATGAGTATCCAGCCCTTCCAAAAGTCGTGCATAAGATCCGGATCACAGGGCTGATTGTTTCTCATGGTGAAGGTTCTTATAACCTCCTTATCCTTCCTCTTGTTGAGTCTTGCTCCCCAGAATGAGAAAGTTGAGTTAGCACAGATATTACCCATGCAATGGCTCATCAGTTCAATATCAAGAAGGGAATCTCTGCCTGTGTTGTTATTTACCACAGTATATCTGTCTCTGTCTTTATACCTCTCCAGAGCATACTCTGTATCATTTGTGAAAATATAAAAATGCGCATCCTCATACTTTTCCATAAAGTAATTCATGGCACTTTCATAGTATTCATCTGTGGAAATATTGCCAAAAAGAGCCGCATTCTCAGGGTCAAGGTAATCACCTCGTCTTATGTGAACGCTTACGCTGTGCTCAGCTTCCATCTTGTTTATGAGATCTTTGTTTTTAAGCTGCATTTCCTCGTCGTGATGCTTCGGAAAAACAAACAATTCCTGAAGCTCACCGCAGATATCATCATAGTATTTCTGACATGCAAAGTAGCCTTCTATATATTTGTCTTTAAGTTCAAAGACCTCCGGGTGATACATCTTGGATTCCGTAAAAATATTGTTCTTTTCAGGAAGAATTCTGTACATCACCTTCTGAAAAACATTTCTATTAAGGAAATGTGCTCTTTCCTCCTCGGTGCACTCGGGTATCGGAAGTCCATTAAAAAGGCGAAGCTCAAGTTCCCGCTTCGCTAAGACGCCCTCCTGGTTCTTACTGGAAAACCATGAGGTATCCAGTTTAACATCGCGGTCCGCACCTGCCTTTAATAGTTTTCTGTACAGCGCATACTGCTGCATCTGATTCCCAAGACCACCTGCAATTCTAATAATTATCATCAACTCGTCCTTTTTTAAAAGCTAATGTTCTTGCCGGCTTCTTCAATATACTCCGGCATTTTTTCTTTAAGAGTAGCTCTAATAGCCGACTCATTATCCATTATCCACTTAAAGCCGTTTAAGAGATCATCCTCTTTCTTAAGTGCCCACACAGGAATAACGTAGTTCTCATCCTGTCCAAACAGATCCTTTGCTATTCCTCTTGATTTTACGGAGTATCCGATAACAAGAGTAGGCACAAGACTTGAATATGCTGCAATTGTTGAATGGGTTCTTGCTCCCACAAAGAATTTGCAGCGGCTAATTATACCCTTTAAGTTCGTAGCAGGCATATCGTGGATTATCTCAACCCTTGACTGTCCCTTATAGTTTTTAAACTCGTTATACAGCGCATTTAAAGGGCCTCTGTCGTCATTACTCTTCCAGACAACATGGGGAATAAGAGCAACTCCTAATGAGGTGTTATCAAGTATATATCTGATAAGAGTCCTATAGTTCTCCATAGTCATACCGGGAGCACTTTCTTTTCCCTGAACCATTGGACTTACATTTATTCCTACAACCTCAGACTTTTTGAAAAGCTGAGGAAGTTCAACTATCTTGGTAGGAAGTGCAAAAGCAGGGTCAGGACAAAGCATCACCTTATCCTTTGAAATTCCTCCGGCTATAAGTCCTTCATAGGTTATGGATTCTCTTGCGATTATCATGTCGTAGGATTCAAGGTCTTCCTTTAGGGAAGGTACAGAATCCGGCTCCACAGAGCAGCCCATAAGAACTGTCTTCATTTTCATATTCTTAAATACATTGTGAGACAGCACCAGGTCCTTCACCATCTCAGGATAGCAGTAGTTGTCTCCGCCAATTGAAACAGCTATGGTTTCTGCATTTTTATCCAGTTTTGCCAGAGCATCCGCATATCTGTATCTGTAAAAAGACTCTGCATCCCCGGTAATCTTTCTGTAGATATAGTACAAAACGTGGGTTATCTTGTGCTTTGCAATATGTCTTTCCTCAACAATACTGCATCTTCCGCTCTTTGATATCTCACCTATATCGTATTTCTCATCCTCGAAGCTGCTGTTGGTAACAAGGAGCACCTTCTTTATATCTTCATTATTTTGTTTCTTTAAAAGCTCCAAAGTACTGACAGCTATGGCCTCACAGCCATGGTTGCCACTACCGGCATGCATATAAAATAATAACTGTTTATCCTGCATAATCTGCCACCAATCTATTTTTTTAAAGCCCCGTAAAGAGCAAGATAAAGATTCCTGCTACTCATAAAAAAGCTGACCTTCATCTTATATCCCCTATCAAGGAGGCGATAGACCCTTCCGCTCTTAAGACCATGCTTTACAAGATCATAGCTCGCAGAAAGGGTGGTATTAACCATATCCTTATCAGCTTTCTTTTTGGCTTCCCTGCTCATGCAGGCAATTTTACCCGCAACAAGCATTGCTGCCATTATCTGGATGGCGCTCAGTCTGTCCATGGTCTCATCAGAAAATTTATGACCTGACTTATTTATAAGTTCCTCAGCCTTTTGCCAGCATACCAGCTGATGAGCATAGCTCTCCTTAAACTCGGAGTTCATGGCACCGTCTTCATTTTCACTATAGTTATATCCATCCTTCTTAGTGACATATGCAAACTTCTTATCACCAAGCTTTAGAGCCATATCCAAAAGGAACAGCATATCTTCACCAATGGCCAGGCCCTCAGGGAAAATAACCTTGTTCTTTAAAAGCATCTGCCTTCTGAAAAGCTTTCCCCACACATGGGTATTCTCAGCAAGAACCGCATTCTCCACATATTCATATCCTGACATGGGATCATCGAAGGCCTTTTTGGATGTGATATCTATCAGATCAAAGCCTGTCTCATCTTCTTTTTTCAGAAGGTCCAGAAAATATTCTTTTCTTACGGTATCGTCAGCATCTATAAATACTATGTATTCCCCCCTTGCAAGCTCGATTCCGATATTTCTTGCATGGGATACTCCGTGGTTTTTGGTATGTCTTGCAATGACATACTCAGCTGTAAGCTCGTCGCAGATTCTTCTTCCGCCATCTGTAGAACCATCATCAACAAGGATGATTTCCACAATGGAACCGGAAAAATCTGCATCCGAATTAAGATGCGCAGCCGCTTCCTTAACGGATTCTACGCACCCCCTTATACTTTTTTCTGCCTGATAAACCGGTATTATGACGCTAATTACAATAGCTGATTCAGTAGGCTTTCCATCCATCCCTCTCTACTCCTAAAAGTGTCCTAAATCCATAATAATTTGCCATCATAACATTGGTCCAATAGGTCCAATCCTCTGTAACATCGCAGTCATAAGCTGCGGAGTACTTTGTCTTAAATTCCGGGCGTAGCATGGGTACTTCCACATCCTCTGCCCCTGTCTGTGCATATTCCTCAAGATAGTTATAGCGCTCCTGCTCCTCGCGGTAGATTCTTGCAAGGCTTGCGCCGCTATCAAGATAAGTAAAGAACATATACAGAAGCATGCAATAAATCACAGCCTTCTTGGAAAGCTGCACCCATCTTGCCTCTTCACGGACATCCTGATATCCCTGAACAATTGCCAGTATAAGAAAAATTCCTGCTCCAAACAGAGCTCTGTTTTGAGGAGTAACTGTCATCACAAGACTATAGCAGGCAGCAAGGAAGAGGAATGCAAATACCATCACATCAAAAAGCTCTGCCCATCTCTTACCCTGCAGTTTAAGAAGTGTAACTATTACAATAAGCACGCAAAGAAGAATGAAGAACTCTTCTCTTACAGCCAGGGTAATGTTCAGGAATCTTGCTGCAAAGCCCAAAAGGCCACTGTGAAGTTCCTCTCTGTTTGCAGCTCTTTGCATATTTCCGGGAGCAAGGACCATTATAAAAAGTCCTAACACATTTCCCAAAACTCCTGTTATCATCCACACTCTGGGTTTTCTTCCTGTTCTCACAAAGAGCACAAGAAGGAGAATTACAAATAAAAGGCATGCTCCGCTGGTGTTCTCATTGCACCATCCCGCAAGGATTCCGAACAAGAACATTCCAATGGCATTTAATCTTCCCTTTATCTCCTGGGCTTTATCAAGTCTTATAGCCTTCTCCACACCGTTTCTGTAAACTGTCATAAATCCAAGAATTATGGTTGTAGTAAGAAGATAGTTACATGCTCCTGTCTCCCAAAGGACTGTCTGGGCAAAATTAACTCCGAATACCCAAAGGAGCATAACTATAAAAACATATGTATGAATATCATATTTTTGCTGTTTCTGAATATTTTTGTAGATCAAAAGTGAAAGGGCTGTAAATGCAAATGCAGCCACAATATTAAAGATTGTCCGTCCGCCTGAGAAAATGTGCAGATCAATGTACATAAGAAGACGCATCATTCCGTGAGCTACACTTCTCCCGGTCCAGCCAAGATACTGAGTCTTTTCCTGAGAAATAAGGTCAAATACAGACCCTGCCTGCTTAACCTCAGACAAATAAGACATGTCGTCCATAAGCATAGGTGTTAATAACTCATAAATGTATATGGAAAAAAAGCAGCACAAAACTGCCACGAAAAACAGATTCTTTCGTATTTTAGCTCTTCCAAGCTCTTTTTCACCCGAATTACTTTTCATGCAACACTCCCTTGTGCTTGCATAATTATCTGTTCTTCAAATTGTATGCAAGCTTTAAAGCACCCACAGATATTCTTCCCGGATGCTTCATCACTTCATATAATAACTGATTTCCCTTATCTTTTACAACTAAAGGAGTTTTTCTTGCCCTCTCCCTGATATTGTTATCTCTCATCAGTGCAAGGAGATTCTTAGTAATATCCTTTTGAGCCCTGAGTTCGTTCTTCATCTGATACATGAAAAGAAATAGTTTTTCCTTTTCCAAAAGGGTCTCGGCCTGAGCTTTATCCTCATATTTATCTGCAAGGACCTTTTTCAAAACAGTCTCCAGATAATCCATGTTCTTGTTTAATCCTGCATCGTAGCCGTGAGTCATGGATACGTCGTTGCAGAAATAGTGATAAAAACAGGAATCCTTCATTATCACTATTCGCTCCGCATCAAGGATTGCTGGAAGCATGATATTCACATCCTCTGCCATACGGATCCTAGTGTCACAGTAGTGCATGTTTTCTGTAATAAGCTCTTTTTTTGTAAGCTTCATGCATCTGGAAAAAGAAACCGTTCTGTTCTCATTACCAAGAACCTGTTTTTTTATCTTATTCTGAAGGTCATCACCCTCATACACTCCGCTCTCTGCGCCGTGATACATGGGATAAGACTGCCCGCTTGTACGCTCTATCAGGTGATTGCAGCAGATAATCTCTTTTTTTCCTGTGAGATACTCAGACATTTTCTCTATCATGTCTGTATCTATCCAGTCGTCACTGTCAACGAAGCATAAATACTCACCGGATGAATTCCTTGTGCCCTCCATCCAGGCACTCATGAGACCGCCGTTTTCCTTATGTATGACCTTGACTCTGCTATCGGATGCGGCATACTCATCACACATTTTGCCGCTTCTATCCTTTGACCCGTCATCAACAAGGATTATCTCTATATTTTTGTAGGTCTGAGCTGTGATGCTCCCCACGCATTTATCCAAATATTCTTCCGCACCGTAGACAGGCACGATAACACTTATCAGAAAATCCTGCATCTAAACCTCGCAAACTTTATCTGGCACCTCTTCCAAATAAAACAACGCCAACTGTCTTAATAAGAATTCTGATGTCCAGTCCCAAAGACCAGTTGTCTATGTACTGAAGATCAAGCTTTACTACATCATCAAAATCATCGATATCACTTCTTCCGCTTATCTGCCAAAGTCCTGTAAGTCCCGGTGTCATTGAGATTCTGCGGCGATAGTACTGATTGTATTTCTCAAACTCTCCTTCGGTGGGTGGTCTTGTTCCCACAAGAGACATATCACCCTTTAAGATATTTAAGAACTGAGGAAGCTCATCAATACTGGTCTTTCTGATGAAGTTACCAACCTTGGTTACTCTAGGGTCATCCTTCATCTTGAACATAAGACCTTCCATCTCATTTTGAGACTCAAGTTTTTTCTTCTGCTCCTCAGCGTCCTGTCTCATACTTCTGAATTTGTAGATCTGGAATCGTCTTCCGTTTCTACCGATTCTTGTCTGTGAAAAGAACACGGGACCCGGAGAATCAATTTTGATCGCAAGAGCAACAAAAGGTGTAACCACTGCAGTAATCGCAAGTCCAACTAAAGCTCCCAGGATATCCATGATCCTCTTAAGTACAAGCGCTCTGTATCTCCCTGTTCCGTTAATATATGACACTACTGAGTAAGTTCCGAAGGTTCCTATGGAAGTACTTCCGGCAATTCCCGGAAGTTCAACGCAGTAGTGAACCGTAACACCCATATCCCCAAAGGCTTCAATTGTCTTATTAAGCTCGGTCTGACTGATGTTAGGAGTGTGGATAAATACTTCATCCAGCGGAAGTCCCGTAACCACATCAATGAGATTGTTTCTGTTAGCAATAACATCAACGCCTCTTATGACCTCTCCTGTCATATCCTCATCAAGGCATACTGCTCCGACAATTGAATAATCCATTTCAATTCTATGCTGAAGATGTCTGATTGTAGGCATAAGGATTTCTTTTTCAGAAACCACAAGGAGCTTAATGGCTGTATCGCCGCTACTCCAGTAGTGCTTGAGCATTCCCTTTAAGACCTGATGGACAACAAGCATAAGCACCATATTTATGCCTGTAAAGTAAAGCATTACCAAACGGGAGAACTGCTCAGCAAGCTGTACCATGTAGGCAACAGCTATGGTTCCAAGGATCAATGCCACATGGAATTTAAATATGGCAGTGCCTTCCTTCCAGACCGTTCTTTTCACAAAATCTCTGTTGTAATCAAGAGCGAATGTATAGACAGTTCCCACGAGCATAAATACAAGGCATATATAAAAATGCAGAGATTTATCTCTCATGTCCCTGAAGTTAAAATAACGAAAATATGTGGCGATCAAAAATGACAGAGCAATTGATGCCATGTCAACCGCCCACAGTATGTAGTTAAGAAAGTATTTGTTCTTTCCTCGCACTATTATCCTCCCACTTACTTCCGAGCAGATAAACACCCGCTACGGGAAGCAAGAAATTACGTCCTATATATGACGACATAAAGGCCGCCTCAATGATCGTATAAACACTTATTGTTACAAACAGTATAAGTGTAGCATAATCTCTCTTTTTATAAACCCTGTACAAGATCAGGGCTATAAGAACCAGTATCAGGCATGACGGAATGATTCCGTACCAGTAAAACATTCTGACCCATCCCATATCAAAAAATGAATTGCCGCTAAACTCATTTCCAAAAAGTGTCCAGGTTTCAAGGGTTCCCTTATGGGTTCTGGTATCCTGATATAAGGACCAGATTCTGCCTGTAAGGAGCTTATCAAGCTTTTTATAGAAGCTGTGCTTGTCCTTGGCATGAGCACTTATAGCTGCAGCCCATACTGAAAAAGCAACGCAAAATGCAACTACTGCGCTACCCGCTATATAAGTAAAGCGTGCCTTTCTTAGTCCCTGTGCATAGTGAAGGACTATTGCCATAAGGATTGCAAAACAGTTTATAACCAGTCCCGTCCTTGAATCCGTAAGGAAAAACATGAACACGTTGAGCAAAAGCGCTCCTGCATAGGTAACAAGTCGCCCTATTCCGCTTACTGTAGGTCTCCTTTTTTCAATAACGTAAATAAAAAGAATTATTACTGCAAAAAGAGCACCATGGAGAGCATTTGGATGTCCAAAGCCAAGAACATACCTGGTCTCTACTCCTGCCTTCCTGCCATAGTCATAAGTAAGTGACAGGTTACCAAAAGCTCCTAAAGCTGCGCACATGGCGATTCCAAGAAAACCTGCCAGCGTCACCATAAGATAACTCTTTGAAAGTTTATCAAGATTAACATCTTTACTTGCCGCGATAAACATAGCAAACCTAAACAGGTCATTGTTTCCCGTTATCCTATAGCATATAAAAGTAAAGCCAAAGGTCAGTATCAATATGCCCCACTGCTTCAGGCTATAGGGCGTAAGCAAAACCACCAGAACGCAAAGCAGAAATGTAAGCCTGAACATACCTCTGGGGCTGGATAAAGGGAGATCTGTCTTTTCATAGATCATAAGCAAAAGCTCTATTAAAACCACCGCATAATAAATAAAGGTTCTGATCTTCCCAAAGCGCTCTATAAAGTTATTATATTTCTGCAATATATTCACTTAAGGATTCACCCCTGTTTTTTCTTTCCAAATCCCAGTTCTCTAAGAATCTTGTGATATGCTTTTCTGCAAAATCTGCCCGCAGTAATATCAAACTTATGAGTAAAAGTCATCCAAGGTGTAATCTTTGGCATATATAAATGCCTGTATTCATCAAGATGCTCTCTAAGGTAAGCAGGGTAAGTATCATCAACCTCCACTCTTCCAAACTTCGCATCTCTCCCGAAGATATCCTGTCCCAGGATCAGATGATCCATGGTCTCAGCAAGGACTTCTCTGTCGTTATACTCCTGATGCGCAGCTGCCTTCACCTTAACGCCGATTCTTTTTGCAGGGTTGGTCTCATGGAAGCCCCCCATGTAACCAAAATGCCATCCTCCGTTTTCAACCCGGACAGATCTGATGTCAGTTACAGGTACAAGGTCTCTAAGTCTTACTATTCCCTCATCCGGGATATTCTTAATACTGCAAACCTTGGTCCCAAGCCACTTTCTGTCAGCCTGAGCAATCTCGGGGAATTCCCCTGTTATAGACAGAAGCTTTCCTGACTGCTCTTCCATATTGAGGAAGGCATAGAAGTTTCTCTGAACAAGGTGATAAACTTTTTCCTTATCAAAATCTTTGATAATCTTCTGCAAAGTCTCGGGATTTGGAATCTCGTCGCAGTCTCCAAAGATTATCACATCATCCTCTGTGGCATCCTTTAATCCCAAAGTCAGATGGTTCTTTTGAAAATAGTCTCGTTCATGAGTTACCTTAAAATCTCTGTCCTCGTCAACCACAACATACTCGATCTTGTGAAGAAACTCTGAAAACATCTCCTTGTTTTTTTCAAAGCAAAGCTCCTTCTCCTGACCGGAAAAGGTTGTAGTTGCTTCCTCGATAACAAACTTATCCACATATTTATCCAGGATGTTCAGACGAAGCTTTAATATATCAAGTTCATTAAAAAAAGGAATACAATCGTATACCATAGGTTTTCGTTTTCTTTCTTAAAAATCACAGCCGTGCTTCTGTTTCCAGCTCTTTGTTTTCCTCCAAAAAAGAAGCGGTCTTACAACTGCCTTAAATCTCTTTTGGGGGCTCATAAACTTGGGATAATCCGCATTTTCTCCAAGCCACTTATGAAATACAAAGGGCTCTATGCCTTTGTTTTCAGGAAGAGGTTTCTCTCTTCCAAACTTAAGGGCAAGCTCAAAGGGTGCCCACTTTATTCCCTGCTCTTCCATCTTGTTCTTAAGATAACAGCAAATGAAAATATCCTCATTGTACCTGTCGTCGTAGACTTTTTCCCACTTGGCATCAAAATCCACAGGATATCTCATAAGCCTCATAGATCTGATAGATACGGAATTTCCAACTCTGCAGATCTCACCCTTGCTGTCTCTGTAGGCATAGTCATTATCAGGAAGAGGCCAGGGTGATCCTATATAGTCATAATCCAGAAATTCATCTCTCCACATCTCCGGATGAATAATGAATCCGTCTGCGTGAACAATAAGCGCATAATCTGTCTTAATATGTTCACACAGCTCATAGGTCATCTTGTAGTTAAACTTATCTATACTATCAAGAATTGAAGTGTAGCTGAATCTGATATCTTTAGGGAGATAAAAAGGTTTTTTATGGGATATAAAAACCACATCTCCAAATTCAATATCTCGCATGCTGTACTTCAATGCCTGAACCGTTTCATATACATTCACGCTGGTCATGGCACACAGTGTGACATTTTCAAGCTTTAGCTTTTTATTACTCATATCTCTTTATTTCCAACCACACCATTCTCAGGTTTCCAGGTTTTGATAATTCCAAGGCGTCTCTCAAGAGACCTCAATATCTTCTTGCTGTAAAAAACTCCGTACAGGCACTTACGTCTGATGACCTGAAGGTACACCATAAACTGCCCGGGCTTTTTATTACGTCTCCTGTAAAGCCTTGATGTTTTCTTATATTCTTCCAGCTCTCTTCTGCATTCTTCCGGCTCAAATATTCTTCCCTTTTTGTCCTGATAGTGCAGGAAACTGTAAATATTCTGCTCAGAGGACCAGAATCCGTCTGAAATATTATGTCTTGCCCAGTACTTAGGAGCTATTGCATATTTAAGCTCCGTATTGCAGATGACCGGCATTATTGCAAAGGATGAATTAGACAGTATAAGATATCTTGCATTCTTAAGTGTCACATAGTCCTTGCCCATATCAAAGTGATGGCACTCGTACTCAGGTAAAACCTTTTTAGCCGCTTCTTCATCCTCGGTAACAACCATGAACTTCATGTCAGGGTTTATCTTTTTCATGTTCTTAATAGCATTTAAAAAGTATTTCCTGTCAAGATAAAGCTCCGGATGATCAGTATATTCACCGCCTCTGATATTTATAATGCAGATATCATCTGCGGTATACTCATAGGACTCAGCTTCAGGCTTTACATGAAGCCAGTTTCTTATCTCATCTCGATACTTCTCAAAATAGCTCTCATCCTGGAGATTGCCGTAAATAAGAGTATTGTCCTCTATATCAAAAAGTCTCTTATCCGCACCGCTAATGTAACATCCATTACTCATATCATGTCTGGAGTTACCCATATAGAGGCGGTCATCCTGCTCGTGGAAAAGAGTGTACTTATCTCTATCCTCCGCAGGAATCTCCGTTCCAAGATCGATGTCCATGAAATACATTCCTCTGTTGGAATGAAAGACATTTCCCACCTGTCCCGGATTTATGCAGCCAAAATCACAGCCCTTTTCCAATGCCATGCATCTTGCAGTGACATAGAAAAAAAGCTGATTTCCAAGGCCATATCCTTTTATAAATTCTGTTCCGATCATGTAAAAATCCTAATCTTAGTTTACTGATTTCAGTATTGTTTTTCCTTCAAGGCTGGAAGCCATAATCTTCTCATCCTTAACCTCATAGATGATATCACACTTCTCAATAGTATTGAGTCTGTGCGCAATTATAACCATGGTCTTCTTGCCGTGGAAGCTATTAATAGCCTCCATTACAGCTGCCTCTGTCTCGTTATCAAGGGCACTGGTTGCTTCATCAAATACCAGAATCTCAGGGTTATGATACAAAGCTCTTGCAATACCGATTCTCTGTCTCTGTCCACCGGAAAGTCTTACACCTCTGTCACCAATCCTTGTATCTAGACCTTCGGGAAGAGTCCTTATGAAGTCTGCAAGCTGAGCTTCCTCACATACCTCCCAAATTCTGTCATCATCTATTTCCTTAGCATCAATACCAAAGGCAATGTTGTCTCTTATTGACTCATCTACAAGGTAGATACTCTGAGGAATATAACCTATCTGTGCAAGCCATGACTCATAATTACTGAAAATGTTCTGACCATCACAGAGTATTTCTCCTGACTTTACATGCAAAAGTCCAAGAAGAACGTCCACAATCGTGGACTTACCTGCGCCTGAAGATCCCATGATACCTACTGACTTACCCTTAGGCACGACCATTTCGGCATCTGTAAAGATGTTCTTATCTGCATCAGGATATGCAAATGTAATGTTCTTAAGTTCAATCTTGTCATTAAGCTTAAGAGGCGGTCCTGCGATCGCACTTCTTACAGCTTCCATCTTCTTATCCATCTTCATGGTATCTGTAAGATTGGTGTATACATAGTTAAGGCTGGGTTCCTCGTAAGCTATCTCAGTAATGTATGTATTAATTCTGTTGGCACTGGGCATAAGTCTTACTGCTGCCACACCAAAGGCTGTGAGCTGAGTCATAAGGAGTTTTGGATCTCCGCCTCTCATGATATATACCATGATAAAGAAGAGAACGGTTCCCATGAAAACAGTCTCAATAAGGAGTCTTGGAAGGTTGTTGAGCACTGTGTAATCTCTTGCAGTCTCAGCACCGATTTTTCCTGATTCATAATAATTCTTGATAAAAAAGTCCTGTCTGTTTAATACCTTAACGTCCTTAAGACCATAAATAGCCTGAATACGCCACTTTGCTATACGGGACTGGATATTCTGATTCTTCTTACCGATAGCGTTCATTTTAGGCTTTATCAGCCTGGTGCTAAGGAGAGTCATTCCGCCAAGGACCACGATAATAAGAACTGCCATCACCCAGTTGGTATATACAAGATATATTCCAAGGAACAGCGAAACCACAAGCTCTGTTGCAAGGCCAAGGATAGCAAGCATTAGTGAGAACATATGCGGGATATCACTGTCGGTAATTCTAAATACTGTAGGTATATCTGCTCCAAGGTAATCCTCGTAAGGTCTGTTCAAAAACTCACGCATAACCCTTGAGATCATATCGTTTCGGGTTCTTGCAATGAAAGTATTCTGAACATAAGTCAGATATAACAGATATGCATTCTTAACAATGTAAATGATAATAAGGGATAGCAGGATTGCACATATCTGCTTTTTATCAGTATCAAGTCCCAATCCGTAGACAATCTTTGCAACAAGCGGGATCTTCTCAACCCATTCATGAAGAGATGTGGGATCAAGAATAACTGAAACCACCGGCACAAGAGTTGCCACACCGATGGTCTCAAATACACCACCGATCAGGATCATAACTGCCAGAACTACCAGATACTTCTTTTGTTTCTTATCGAAAATATAATTGATCTTGTTGAAAATACTGAGCTTTTCAACATCTGTTTCATTTTGGTTACCCAAATTTATAACTCCTTTTTTACTTATACTTTGATCATTCTCTCTGTATAAATATCATTGTTTTCTTTATTGTTAAGCCACCTTGTGGGAACAAGAACTGTCTTTTGCGGATCATCATTCATCCATGCACTCCACCAGCTATAGCTTGAATTAGCCAGAATATGGTGCTTGCACAGACTCATCAATAGAAGGTCTGCAGCATCCTCATTCTCTTCCTGAGTGTCAACCATGTGGAATCTCTCGCCGGATACGTTCTCGTTGCACCATTCCTTATCACTGGTAAACACAAAGAATTCCACATCCGGATACATTGAAAGCATCTTCTCAATAGCTCTCTTGTAATAATCCGTATCACAGATTCCGCCAAAGGTCTCAACTACGCCGGGCTCAAGGTAATCGCCTCTGCGCACATGAATACTTACTGATTCTGTCTGAGTGATCTGTCTGTAGAGCTCCCAGGACGCAGGTGAAGTAAACACCTCATCAGGCTTTAATGTAAAATCCTTTCTGAGCTGCTCAATTACATCTTTATCCGTAAAATACTTATCTGACTGGAAATAACCATTAAGATAAGCCTCTTCCATTTCCAGAACAGACTTATCAAAGCTACCTGTATTCTCTATATACTCCTTGGAATGTCTTCCAAAAAGCTTTCTCTTAATACGGCTAAGCAGATCCATATGTGCATCTGTTACTTCCACGATTTCAGAATTATCGGCCTTATCATAGGTAATTCCAAAGATGTCATTTAATGCCGGATCTCTCTGCTTGTCATCCACAAAGCCATTCACATCATCGATCTTAACTTTTTTTCCAAGGGCCTTAAGTTGTAAGTAAAGCGCGTACTGAAACATCTGGTTTCCAAGTCCGCCCTTCAATCTGATTATTATCATCTCTTCTTGTTTTTCCCCCTTATTTTTTGCCTTAGCGGCAGAACAAATCCGTCATTAACATCCATAAACATATCGTATAGCTTAGGGTGCTTTAAAAATAATTCCATTCTCATTTTCTGGTGAGGATTTGCTATATCGCAGCTGAAAATCCTGTACATCTGGTCTGCACAGGTTCTTATCTCTCTCGCCAGGGGCTCCATATATTTCTTAAGCTCTCCGGTCTCATCACGCCTTGCTTCAGTGTACAGTAAAAGAAGCTTTTTATATACAAGATAATCATGACTTCTTGCAAGGTCAGCTCTTCCTATTATCTCAAGGAATCTGCTCCTCTCATGATATGACGGAATCTGCTCTGTTATTATCTGCTGTCTGAGCGTAGTGCTCATAATTCCGCCTTTTCTGTTTATTATATAATGATACAAAGGCGTGTCAACATAAGCCGCCGTGTCCACAGCAGCAAGGACTTTTACTGAAAAGAGAATGTCCTCGTAGTATCTCTGATTAGGAAACTGATTCTCCAAAAGTGTCTCTCTCTTGTAGAGTTTGTTCCATGGAGCATTTCTAATAACAATCTCTTCCGACTCCTCAACATACTTTGTCAAAAGTTCATCCTTTGTGAGCTTTATTACAAGTCCGCTACGGGGTGCTTCTTCCCTTACAGTCTTTTTTTCTTTTATTGTAATGAGTCCTTTTTTCTCCTCAATACTTGCTGTATCAAGGCTTCCCTCATCATCCTCAAAATATCTGCACACAGACATATCTGCCCCAGTCTTTTTAAGGGCATATAAGAGATATTCATACATGATGGGATCTACATAATCATCTCCGTCCACAAAGGTCACATACTCTCCCTTTGCCTCCGTTATTCCCATATTTCTTGCAACGGCAGGTCCGCCGTTATTCTGATGTATAACTCTTATTCTGGAATCCAGAGTAGCATAATGATCGCATATGGCACCTGTATTATCCCTAGCCCCATCATCAATCAGTATTATCTCCAGATTCTTATATGTCTGATTTATTATGGATTCTATGCATCTTGGAAGAAATCTCTCAACGTTATAGCAGGAAACCGCCACTGTTATGAGGTCTTTCTGCTCCGAAAGAGGAATCCCCTCCATATAGAAATCTTCTAATCTCTCCAAAACTTACCACCTATCTTAATCAGCAAGCCACTCTTCAAACATCAAAATATACCATATGAGCGGCTGCCAGTCTCCCTTATCAACTGCAAAATCTTTCCATACCTTAGACACAACCTCGGGATTAAGATATCCTTCTCTCTTTATCTTTTCAGGAGAAAGCATATCCTCTGCCCACTGTCTAAGCTCAGTGTCACGCAGCCACTTTCCCACAGGAATAGAAAAGCCCTTCTTTGGTCTATCCACAAGTTCCCTGGGAACATATCTGTATAACACATTTCTTAGAACTTGCTTACCTGTGCCGGTCTTAGGATCAAGTAAAAGCTCTGTAGGAAGGCTCCATGCAAATTCCACAACGTCAGGGTCCAGCATCGGTATTCTGCTCTCAAGTGACACTGCCATTCCGCATCTGTCCACCTTCACAAGGATGTCATCTGGATGATACATCTTCATATCCATAAGCATAATGTCATGATTTACTTCAGAGAGCACATCCTTATCAGACAGGGAATACTTATAAGGAAGCATCACCTTGCTCTTTGCAACATCCATAGCATGGGGTGCCATCTCATACTGTATTCTGTATAAATCTTCAGGGCTCTTTGCCTGAAGAAGTCTTGCCTTATCCTTTGCAACCTGTCCCTTAGCAGTACCTGTCTTTAACAGGAGTTTTCCGGCAGGTCCTCTTAAAGCTGCAGGGATACTGTGCATCTTTCCCCAGATTCTTCTTACAGATTCATAGGATCTGTATCCGCAAAAGAGCTCATCTCCGCCATCACCGGAGAGAGATACCGTCACATGTTCCCTTGTCATCTTACTTACAAGATATGTAGGAATCTGGGATGAATCCGCAAAGGGTTCACCAAACATGTGAGCAATACTTGGAATTACTTTTTTAGCATCATCCTCTGTGATATATAGCTCAGTATGGTCTGTACCAAGGTGCTTTGCGATTTCCTTTGCAACCTCAGCCTCGTTGTATTTAGGATCCTCCATACCAATAGTGAAAGTTCTTACATTTTCACTGCTCTCCTGCTGCATAAGGGAGACAATTGTGGAAGAATCAATTCCTGCAGATAAAAAAGCCCCGATAGGAACATCGGAAACAAGCTGTCCCTTTATGGAAGCGCGAAGTCTCCTCTCAAGCTCATCTGCCGCCTCAACTTCACTTCCCTTAAAGATATTCTCTCTGCCTTTCTTTGCAACCTCTGTTATATCGTAATAGGTCTCAAAGCTGTAGGCTCCGCCTGAAGTCTGGACTCCAAGTATAGTCTCCTCGTTCTCCCTTGTAAGGGGATTAAAATATGAAAAAGGCGCAGTAACCTTAAGGATAGTTCCCGGCTCAAGCTTATAGATATCCTGATAGATAGTGTAAGGAGCAGGGATATAGCCGTGGCAGAAGTAGATATTAAGTACTTCCTCACATATTCTGTTCTTAAAGCCTTCTATCTCCTTAAAGGCACCAATCTCAGATGCAAAAGCAAATGCACCGTTTACAAAACCGTAGTAAAGAGGCTTCTCGCCGATTCTGTCCCTTGCAAGGCAAATTTCATGGGTCTCCATGTCATAAACCGCAAGAGCGAACATTCCCTTGCAGAATTTCAACGTCTCTGAAAGCCCAAGGTGCTCTATTCCTTCAAGAAGAACTTCCGTATCGGAGGTTCCTCTGAACTTATCCACAAGGCCCTTTTCCACAAGTTTCCTCGCAAGGTCGTCTGAATTGTAGATCTCGCCGTTGTAGCAGATGGCATATCTTTCGCTGTGGGAAACCATGGGCTGAGCACCCTTCTCAGAGAGATCTCGTATGGAAAGTCTCCTATGTCCAAGGAGCACCATATCATCTGAACTTCTCCAGATTCCTCTAGCATCAGGACCTCTGTGGGTGAGCCTGTCTGTCATTTTCTCTATGCTTTTTTGTCCGTCTCGCCTGCATCCGCAAAGACCTGCTATTCCGCACATATAATTATCAACCTTTATTATTTGTCTTTATTTTCCAGCTGCTGTTTTCTGTAAATATCAAAATCAATTGTGGACATCTCTGCGCCGCTCTGTACGCCGCTTCTCTTTAAGACCATTCCTATGGTCTTTCCAACAATCTTTAGATCCATCAGAAAAGAACAATTTCGTACATATTCAACATCATATCCAAAGCGGTCTTCCCAGCCTACTGTGTTTCTGCCGTTTACCTGAGCAAGTCCCGTGAGCCCCGGTCTTACATCATGTCTGTGGGCTTCCTCCTCTGAATACCAGGGAAGGTACTTTACCAGGAGAGGTCTTGGTCCAACAAGACTCATATCTCCCTTTAAGATATTTATAAACTCAGGAAGTTCATCAAGACTTGTAGCTCTAAAAATTCTTCCAAACTTAGGAAGTCTCTCCTCATCCGGAAGAAGTTCTCCGTTTTCATCTCTCTTATCTGTCATGGATCTGAATTTATAAAGTCTGAAAATCTTACCGTTTTTGCCGGGTCTTTCCTGAGAAAAGATCACAGGGCTTCCAAGCTTAACTCTCACTAAAATAATGAGAATAACATATAAAGGGCTAAACACCACCAGCACAAACAGCGCAATTAAAAAATCCAGAATTCTTTTAATAACTTTTTCGTAGATCAACGTCGTCTCCCTTAAAACACTTACATCAGGCTCTCAAAATATTCCTTCCAAATCCTGTTGATGTTGTCAGGGCTGTAGGTATCTCTTACCTTAACCGCATTCTTTGAAAGCTTCTTTTGTTTTTCTTCATCTGACATCAGGCATTTTAACTTGTCTGCCAGTTCATTTATCATTGTATCCTCATCAGCCATACTGATAAGCATACCATTTTCCCCATCCTCTATTATGTCCCTTGGACCGCCGCAGGGGCAATCAGTGGAAATAGAAGCTATTCCCATGGACATAGCTTCTATAAGGGCATTGGGCATACCCTCCTGTTTTGATGTAAGTACAAATATCCTTGCATCACTTATTTTATCCGGAACATCCCTTACATTTCCGGTAAAGGTTATATTCGCTCCGGTACTGCCTGCGTATTCCTCAAAAGCCTTTCTAGAAGGACCATCCCCGTAGATAACAAGTTCATAGTCCGGAAAGTCTCTGTATACTTTCTCGAAAGCCTTAATAAGAAGTATCTGATTCTTATTCTCATCAAGTCTTCCAACGGATACTATCTTCTTTTTCCTGCTATCTATATCCGTGACCGGAGTTGTCATAAAGCGCTCATTTATGGAATTTGGAAGTATTCTGCTCTTTTTCCTGATACTGCCTTTAAAATACTCCGCAGCTCCTGTTGTCTGAAGTACAACTCCTGCCGCCTTAGGGAAAAGATAATTCATTGCAAGATTTAGTCCCTTAGGGGCATACTCCCTTGAGGGGTTGGACCTTACTGAAACAACTACGGGAATGCCAAGTCCTCTTGCGGATTGGATCGCCATAACATTGTTTTTTCCAAGGAAGGACAAAATAAGATCCGGCTTTATACGCTTCCAGGTATCCGTAAGCTTTCCAAGCCTTCTTGTAAAATTGCTTATTCTGCCGCCCTTTTCCTCAGGAAGGAGCGCCGTGAACTCTCTTCGTATTCCAGTTTCTTCGGAATCATTTACAGGAACTTCCACATATCTTATTTCCTCTTCGGGCGTAAGAACCTTTAACACTTTTGTTTTAGGCTCATCAGATGATACCTCAGAGTTCGTAACAAATCTCTCATAGTCCTCTTTTGATACTCTCTTATAGGCGCCATGGGGAACCTCGAATTCATCATCTGCAAGATATGTGGTGACCAAAGTGACATCATAACCAATCCCGTAGAAATACTCTGCGAGATTGCACATAACTCTCTCTGCTCCGCCCTTGTTAAGGGACCCTATATACATCGCAATATGCTTTTTGCTCATCACTTCTTCATCCATTTCTCATACCACATCTGGAAGTTGAAAAAGCTCCATGCAAGTTTAGAATAATTGGCGCCTGTAGCCGGGCCGCCATCACCCTTTTCAATATAATTTCTTATGAACTTTGAGGCATAATCAGCATCAAAAACGTTCTGATTCTTAAGGAAAGAAACATCACTATAATCAATAAGCTTATCCTTAAGAGGTCCTCTAAGCCACGCATCCATAGGAACTCCAAAACCTTTCTTTGGCCTATCCAAAAGTTCCTTGGGAATATAGTCATAAGCAATATCCTTGAGGATATGCTTCTTATCGCCATTATAATACTTAAAGGCGTGAGGAATCCTGAAGCTGTACTCCATTACCTCTGTATCCATGATAGGACAACGGCACTCCAGTGAATACTTCATTGAAGCTCTATCCATCTTAACAAGGATATCTCCCGGAAGGTATGTATCCATATCAAGGAGCATTCTTCTAACCTGCCAGTTTGATACATCATAGGATGATTCAATAGGATATTTGCAGGGTAAAACTCCCTCTGTTCCATAGATTCCCTGCCTGTATTCATCAAAAGTTATACGCTCATCCATTGCCTCTTTTCCTGAGATAAAGGCATGAGAAGCCTTGATATAACTTGGTGATGCAAACTGAGTCTTGGTCTCGGGATCTCTGTTTCCTGCAACAATCTGAACTCTGAAGGGAAGCTTGTTTAAAAGTTTTCCGCTTCCTACAGGAATCTGACCTATTGCATTTACTATAGCTCCCGGCACATCCAGTTTCTGAGCCTGAGCAGCATTGTCATATATATTATATCCGCAGAAAAACTCATCTCCGCCATCGCCTGACAGGGCTACGGTTACATCCTGTCTTGCGAGCTTGCACACAAGCATGGTGGGAATCTGTGATTCATCTGCGAAAGGTTCGTCGTAGTACTGAGGAATGCTCTCCACAAGATCAAGCATTTCCTTTTCATCTATATATAATTCTGTATGATCTGTTCCAAGGTGCTCTGCTACCTTCTTAGCAAATTCTGCCTCGTTATAATCAGGCATGTTGAATCCGATGCTGAAGGTCTTTACAGGATCCTTGCTGTTTTCCTGAGCAAGAGCAGTAATAAGAGATGAATCATAACCACCTGATAAAAATGCACCAAGAGGCACATCAGCTATCATTCTGTTTGCTACAGACTTCTGAAGTCTCTCCTTAAGTCCTGCCTTTGCTTCATCATAGCTCTTAACCTGGTCTGCGGACATCTTCTTATAAGCATCCCTGATGGTCCAGTAATGTCTCTTTGAGATCTCACCGTCCTTAAATGTCAGAATCTGTCCGGGTTCAAGCTGCCATACGTTCTCAAAGATCGAGTACGGTGCATTTACATACTGCTGGAACATGAATCTCGGAATCACATTTCTTCTAATCTCGGCCTTAAATCCGGGGCAGGTCATAATTGGCTTAAGTTCTGAAGCAAATACAATATTTCCATCTTCAAGCCAGTAGTAGAGAGGCTTTTTACCGATCCTGTCTCTTGCAAGGATTACCTTGCCACTTTCTCTATCATAGATTGCAAGTCCGAACATTCCGTGAATATGGCTTACAAAATCCTCGCCCCACTTAAGGTAAGCTGCAAGGATTACCTCTGTATCACTTGTTGATTTATAGGGGTAATCAGAAAGCTCCTCTTTAAGCTCAAGGAAGTTATAGATCTCTCCGTTAAAAATAATTGATACTCTGCCGTCGCAGGAATCCATGGGCTGATGTCCAAGAGGGGATAGATCAAGGATTGAAAGTCTCCTCTGTGCAAAACCTATTACATATCCGTTTTTCCCGTCGTAGAGCTCTACTCCGCTATCGTTGGGACCTCTGTGAATCATGGTATCATTCATGACCCCGAGCTGCTCTTTTGTTATTCTGTTTTTAGATACGTATCCACAGATACCACACATAAATTGCTCCTTATCAGGCCTTAGCCAAAACTCCCTCTAAGTAGTCTCTCCACTGCTCAAATACTACCTTAGAGTTTGCGATGTCATATACTTTTTCAGCTTCTTTCCCAAAAGTCCTTGCCAGTTCCTTATCCTCGATAAGTCTGCAAACCCTGTCGGCAAGCGCATCTGCATCTCCAACAGGCACAAGGAAACCGTTCTCTCCGTCTCTTATGACCATTCTCGGTCCTCCGGGAGGACAATCCGTTGAAACTACAGGCATTCCCATGGCCATAGCTTCAAGAAGAGAATTAGGGAATCCCTCATAGTCAGAACTATAGGCATAAACTTCCCCTTTGGGAATCTCTTTATCTATATCATTACTGGGGCCCATCAGGAAAATATAGTCCCCTGCTTTATTATCTGCAATCCTCTTTTCAATCTTTTCCTTGGTTCCATCCTCAGAACCACCGCCGTATATCCTGAGAACATAGTCGGGGTGCTTGTCGTGAACCTTGATAAAAGCGTCGCAGAGCATAAGCTGATTTTTAAAATCCACAAGTCTTGCGTGGTGTACCACTGCTTTGTCAGGCACTGCCGGGTGCTCTACTCCGTGATATTTATCATTTATAGGATTTAAGATAATTGCGGAATTATCCTGCAGGTAGGGCTTAAAAAATGCCCTCTGATCCTCAGTCTGGAAAACACATCCTGCTGCTCTGGGGAAAAGCCACTTGATCTGAATCTTATCTGAAAAGGCATCATAGTTTCCCACAGGATTGATTCTGACTGAAATAACCGTAGGTGTTTTCGTCTTTTTCTGTGCCATGAGAGCTCTGTAATTTGCTCTGTGGGCAAAGGCAACCAGAATGTCCGGTTTACACTCCTCCAAAAACTCCTCAAGGTATCTGACTCTTAACATGAACTTGGTGATGCGGCTCTTATTTTCATCGCTGTCCTTTAAGCCAACGTGAACTCTATTCACTCTCTCATCAAGCTCGAATTCATTATCCCCGTACCACTCGGTAGCTATATAAACTTCGTAGCCCTCTTTTGCGAACTGGTTGGCGAGAGTACTTACAACTCTCTCTGCGCCGCCCTGCTCAAGGGTATTTAAATGAAATGCAATTCTCTTCATAGTATTACCGTCTTAAATCTTTTCATCAGAAATTCTGATATATAAAGGAAGCCGCGTCGTAGCCTGGTCCCCACACGCCGCAGGTAACTACAAACACTACTGCTGCAATATATATCACCCATCTAAGCCAGAGGCTCTGCTTTGTGATCACATCCCTTACAAGAATTCCTTTTTCATTAAGTATATCAACTACAATAAGTACTGCTATTGATATAAGCATAAGTCTCACATCTGCTGCCACAAGTCCAAGTCCAAACAGGGTACCGTCAAACAACACTGCAGGTGTAAGAGTCCACATATTCTTTATAAAATAAAGGGCGCAGTTAAAATCAGGAGCTCTAAAAAATATCCAGCCGATGTTTACAAGCATAAATGTCACTGCGATCTTGATAAGCTTATGTGAAAAACTCTCTCTGTCTATCTTACAGGCTTTTACTAAAGCATCTCTTACGGTCTTTAATACTATACCAAGAACCTGATATAGTCCATGAAGAAGTCCCCATACTACAAAGGTCCATGCTGCTCCGTGCCAAAGTCCGCTTATAGCAAAGACGATACATATGTTGATAAGCTTTCTGACATAACCCTTTCTGTTTCCGCCAAGGGGAATATAGATATAGTCCTTGAGCCAGGAAGAAAGTGATATATGCCATTTTCTCCAAAATGCAGCAACAGAGTCCGCAAGATAAGGCTGCTTGAAATTCTGCATAATGTCGATACCCATTATCTTTGCAGCGCCTATAGCTATATTGGAATAGCCTGCAAAGTCACAATATATCTCCATTGTATAAAAAATCGCCGTAAGAAACAAAACTGTTCCCTTATATTCCTCATATGAGGAATAGACTGTGTTTACCATAATAGCAAGTCTGTCTGCAATTACGATCTTCTGGAAAAATCCCCAAAGCATCATCAATAGTCCGTCTCTCATCCTGTCGTAGGAGAAATCCTTTGGATCAGAGTACTGAGGAAGCATGTTTCCGGCTCTCTCGATAGGACCTGATGTAACTGTTGCAAAAAATGAAATAAACAGTGCTACCTTTAAATAGTTTTTCTCAGGAGAAATCTTTTCTTTGTAGCAATCTGCAATATATCCGATCGACTGGAAAATATAAAAGGAAATGCCAACAGGAACTATTATTCCAAGAGCTACTCTGTCCGCATCTGCTACACCTCTGATATCATTAACTATATCAAGGATAAATCCTGCATACTTAAAATATCCAAGAAGCAGTACATCCAAGACTACCGCAGATATCAAAACCACTTTTCTGTTTTTTCCCATCAAAAGACCTGCAACGTAAGTGATAACCGTCACCAGCAAAAGGAAAATCAGGAGCTTTCCGCTTACCAGATAATAGAATCCAAGGCTTGCCGCTAAAAGCCAGATGTATCTGACCTTCTTAGGAACAATGTAATATACCGCAATTGTAGCTATCAAAAATAATAAAAATCCCCACGAAACGAATTGCATATTTTCTCCCTGTCTATAATTTGTAACACTTTCTATATTATATACCAGCTTAGTCCAAGAGACTGTTGTAATCAAAATTCTTCAAAAGCTCTTTCTCTGCTTCAAGATAGGAATCTATGTTTTCAGAAGTGATCCTGTCCTCTGAAACTCCGCTCTTTTCCCCATCCATAATAAGATCCATGATTGTCATGTTCACATTTGGATCGTAGTGGGCCTGATCTCTGTATCTTGAGATGTCGGCAGTAATATCCGTGTGCATGGTAAAGCTGTAGATGTGAATATTGTCACACTCAAGCATTTTATCTATAGCATAGGCCTTGTAATAGAGCATCTTATCAAGGTCAGCTTCTTCCATGAGGTCCCCGAAATATGCCATGGAATAGGGCGGGAAAAAGTAAATAAATGTAGTCTCCGGATGCTGCCTTGCAAGACTTACAACGTTCTGTTCAATATTTCCGGCAAGCATTTCCAGCTCTTCTTTGGCAGGCTCATGAACTTTCTTGGGCCTCTTGTATTTTCCCTGTCCCATAAGGACATACTCTTTTCCATACTTTGCATTGGTACCGGTGTAACAGTACTCATCAAAGCTTGTGTGTCCACCGTCCCTGCCCATGAAAAATCCTGCAAGGGCAGGCAGAGCATATCTTGAAATTACATCTTTATTGAGAAGGTACTTAACGTCGTCCAATACGTTATCATTGGTAAGCCACACAGGATACTCACCCATATCAAGACGAAGTTCATCCTTATCCCTCACAAGAAGTGAGTAATCAAGTGGTCTTAATACATATTTGATATTGTGACCTGAATCAAAAGCTCTCTCCAGGTTATCATCTATCTCTTTATAAGTAGCTCCGGAATAAGGTACCTTGATGGTAGTTACATCCATTCCCCTATCAAACTGAGTAGCGTTAAAATTCTCAGCCATGGAAGTTCCTGTGATAATGGCATCGTAATCAAAGTTCCTTGTTATGCCATCATTCTGGGACCTCTCATCATAAAGCTTATAAAAGAATTTCTCGTTAGGTGCTCTGTAATGGAAAAAGGGGTCCACAAAAAAGACCACTCCTCCTATCAAAAGAAGTGACAGCACAGTAAGTATTAAGCTTGTAAAAAACCATTTTTTAGCTGTCATGTTTTTCCTCTAAATGTCATTAAAAATTAAAATACAAAAACGTTGAGATAGAACTCATGGACACGATACATATGATCAAAAGCGCCCAGGTTGTTATAAGAGATACGCGGTTTAGCTTAATCTCCCTCTCAGTATTATTCTTAACGCACAGGCATAAAATAATAGCAAAAATCATGGCAAAAATACAGCCCGTACCAAGAACGTATGCATCACTGTTTGGAAGTCCCAAAACTCCGTATAAATAGCTTAGCTTCGGAATCCTAAAGCTCGATATCAGATCGTTTCTCACATCCAGATTCAAGACGCCAAGTCTTTTTATTATCTGAATCCACTGGGTTGTACTGTCAGCTCTGAATAACAACCATGTAAAGTTCAGGAAGATAAAGGTGATAATCCAGGAAAATACTCTGATAACACCTTTTCCGATTTTTCCACAGGCTCCGTTTACATTTTCATATACTCCGTGGAACAGCTTGTTAAAGCACTGTCCAAGGCCGTGGAGAACTCCCCACAAAATAAATGTCCAGTTTGCTCCGTGCCAGATACCGCTTATCAAAAATACTATCATTGTATTTATGTAGGTTCTGACTTTCCCTTTCCTGTTTCCTCCAAGGGGAATATAGATATAGGTGGTCAAAAATCTGGTGAGTGTCATGTGCCATCTCTTCCAGAAATCTGCCACAGATATTGCTTTGTATGGCGAGTTGAAGTTCCTCGTTATCTCAAAATTAAACATCTTTCCAAGGCCGATAGCCATGTCAGAATAGCCGCTAAAATCAAAGTAGATCTGGAAAGTGTAAGAAAGCATCACGATAAGGATCTCAGGTCTTGTAAGAGCACCTTCTCCTACTGCGATGGTTCCTGCCACAGTAAATCCATAGTCTACGGCTCCTCCAAACATGTCGGCGATAAGCATTTTCTTTGCAAGTCCCCTTGTAAAGATGATGATGCCGCGGCTTAAATTTTCATAGTTTAATCTATGCTTTTTCTCATCTCTAAACTGAGGAATAAGTTCTGAGTGGAGTACAATGGGGCCTGCCACAAGCTGCGGGAAATATGCCACAAACAAAGCATACTCAAGGAATGAGTAATCCTTTGTTTTGCCCTTGTATGCGTCCACAATAAAAGATATCTGCTGGAAAGTAAAAAAGCTTATTCCCAGCGGAAGTACAATATTTTTAAGATTAAAATCGGATTTAAAAAGACTGTTTATATTCTCAATAAAGAAGTCATAGTACTTAAAATAAAAGATAAGCCCCACGTTGAAAAGAAGGCCGAGCACAAGCAGAGCCTTTCTTTTTTGGTTATCACCCGGTGCTTTTTCTATGGAAAGCATACACTTTGAAAGTGTGAAATTAACTAAAATACTACTGCATATCACCAGAAGGTATGAGGGATTAAAGTATCCGTAAAACCAAAGTGACATTAAAAGAAGGTAACCTAAAGCAAGCTTATCCTTGGCGAAATGCCTAAAGGAAAAGTAACCAATAAGAGAAAGGGGCAAAAAACACAATATAAAAATATATGAATTAAATTGCATTTTGCTTCTCCTATCTTTCTTTTTCTTGGGAATTTTATACCCTCTTAAGTATCTCATGCAGTTCATCTGCATAGCTGTCAGGATTATAGGTAAGTGCGCGCTCATAAGCTTTTTTGCCATAAGCAGCCATCTTTTCTTTATCAATAAGCATTCTCATTATTCCCTCTGCAAGAAGAACTTCTCTGTCCTCTATAACAGACGCATCAAAGTTCATCTCCTGACTCATGTCGGGAACAATGATTCCAAACTCGCCCTCAATAATCTCTTCTGTAGAGCTTCCATCAGGCTTTTTATCTATTAAGCTCTGATACTCCTTATCATTTAAGAGTATCTCTCTTGGTCCTGTCTTACAATCTGCTGCAACGCAGGGTTTTCCAAGGGCCATTGCCTCTAGTATCGCATTGGGGAAACCCTCATGGTTAGAGCTAAGAACGTACATATCCGCGTTATTAACAAATGAAAACGGGTTCTTCTGAAGTCCAGGGAAATATACATTCTCTGCGATTCCAAGGTCTTCTGCAAGTTTTCTGAACTTACTAAAGTCCCCGGTACCAACTATCATAAGTCTCGCCTTGGGATATTCTTTAAGAACAAGTGAAAATGCCTTGATCAGATGCCAAAATCCCTTTATGTAATCCTGTCTTCCAACAGATATAAGCACAGGGTACGACCTATCTTCATCTAAAACAGCGATTCTTCCGTTTCCAAAAAGGTCAGTAGCTTCCCTGTAATTTTTGTCATCTTCTGCCTGTTTTCTTATTGTCTCTGTATCAAGAGGATTGTAGATATAACTGCTTCTTTCGTAGTTATACTCAGCTTTGAGCTGTCTCATGATTTCCTTGGAGCAGGATAAAACCTGATCTGCTCTGTTGCAGAAAAGGCCAACTTCCTTTTTATTCTCCATATCAGTAGAGCATCTGATACCCGTAAGAACCTTGGCTCTATTGCCAAACTTTGACAGTGTGTTTACATAGTTAGCACTGGAGCCAAAGCTATAACATATGTCTATTCCAAGTTTTCTCTTCTGAGAAGACACTTTAAAGGCTCGTCTTAAGACATTAAATACCTTTCCCAGCTTTCCAAATTTAGAGGTACTTGGAACATTGATATTTACAACGTTAAGTCCCGTGACGTCATAGTTTATATCCTTATCGGAAAAGATAAGGATCGTCACGTTATAATATTTACTTAATAATCTACCGGTTGCCACGCAGACTCTCTCGAATCCTCCCTGGTGAAGCATCGGCACCATAAGCATAAGGTTATTCATCAAATCTACCTTTTATATAAAATGACTCCATAAGAGCTGCCTGAGTCTTTACATCAAAGCCTGCAAGCTTTATCTGCTCTATAAGAGGATCTGAGGAAGAGGTTCTGTCTCCAATAGGAATAATACTGTCTTGATCCACATCCCTAAGAAGCAGGTCATTTAATATTTTTCTTGCCCATACCGCAGGCTCTTCCTCAATACTAAGTCTGCTTACAAGAGGTGTTATATCAACTTCCGGGGTTATGGAGTCAGAAACAAGACACTGAAGTCCCGCAGCCTGAGCCTCAACTACCGTTCCCGGAAGTCCTTCATATCTTGACGGGAAAAGGAAATAGTCCATAGCCTGATAATACTCATTGGCATTACTCTTATTTCCTGCAAAAATGCAATAATCCAAAACATGAAGATCATTTGCAAGTTTCTTCATGGACTCCATTAGTGAGCCCTCTCCAAGCATAAGAAGCCTTACTCTCATGCCGTGAAGCATACTGAAGGAATTGGCTTCATCGTGATTTAAAATATTTACAAAAGAAGCAAAGGTTCTGATCAGGAACTCATGGTTTTTAGCATAGTGAAATCTTCCCACATGTCCGATAACTATGGCATTTGAAAGACCAAGTTCCTTTCTTACTTTATCCCTTACTTCCTGATTATATACGAATCTTCTGAGGTCGATGGCGTTGGGAACAACTCTCACAAGCCCTGCATCCGTAAGCATATCTCCAAAGACTGCTCTTGCAGCATTCTCTGTGCAGGCAAATCTGTAATCGCAGGTCTCAGCGCTGCTTAAGGGTTTTCTGATCATCTTGGTAACTACGCCCTTGATTCCGGGATCAACTCCGGCGCTTCTTGCGTGAGCAATAGTAGTGTTTATTCCGCAGCTTTTAGCTATGGGCAGGTAAATTGATGCAGTACTGGTCATATGCCCCTGGATCATCTTCCATTCGCCTCTGTGCTGCATAAAGAACATCCTGAGAGCGTTCTTGTAATCTCTGGCATTTGTTCCATGGAATCTTGGCACAGCATAGATATTACCGCCAAGCTTTTTAACTGTACTGTCAAAATAATCAGGCTCTCTTACAAGCATGAGCTCATCTGAAGATGGGCACTTCTTGCCTGTAGCTTCAGCCTCTGAATGTACCAAAAAATCAAACTGTACACGACTTCTATCCATGTGTCTGTACAGATCCATAATTCTGCTTTCTGCTCCGCCCAGTCCAAGTTTTCCAAATACATGTAATATTCTGATCGGCTCTTGCATCAGTTGTTACCTCGCTTAAAGCTTTTTATGTACCAGAATGTATTTTAATCTGGCCATAAGATACTCCTTAATCGCCTGAAATTCCCCTGCTTCCACAGGCTCTTCCTTTAACCATTCATCCCAGCTTACCACATCATTTTCGCTGATAAGCTTTTCATAATACGCAAATTCTTCGTTTTTTAATGTGTCCGTATGAACAACAAAAGTAGTATAGCCGTCTCTTTTATCCTTAACCGCTCCTCCGCGTCTAAAGGAAATGGGGTAAAAAGTCAGATCATGTCTTCTATAAGCAGCTATTCCAAAACCGTCTGTGACACGTCTGAATCCGTTATCCAAGAGAGCTGTCAAAGTATTCCTGTCATATGTATGACTTGGAGCCATGAAAAAATCTGTTGCAATTCCATGATCTGCAAGGATCTTCTTGCCCTCTCTTAACATATCTATCTGGGTTTCAAGAGAAAGACCAGCAAACTCTGACTGCTTGTTAAGAGGTAGAAGTCCGCCTTTTTTCGTAGTGTACTCGTGGTGAAGACCATGCATAGCAATGATCCATCCCTCAGACTGGAGATTTCTTACCATTTTCCAAAAGGCAGCGTCCTTCTCAGTACTCTCATCAGTATCAAGTCTCTCCGTCTTATGTTCCTTATTATGGACATCATAAACCATTTCCACATCATCGGACATAAGCTTGGGGTCTCTGTTTTCAGGAACAACACCGATAAGCGGTCTTATATGATGCTCATCAAGTATTCTCTTGAACCTCCTGAAATTCCCCATATTCATTCCGGGTGAAATGTCATCCATCCTAATGACTATCTTCATACAACCCCCAAAATGCACAAGGCATTCTCGAAAAAATTGCCGCGAGTTTCATCCCGCTCGCGGCAATACATATTTGTTTTCAATAATTCAAACTACAGACGCCAGTATGAGAACTCGTTCTTATCGAACTTATCCTTATCAAAGATTCCCTTAACATCAAGGAATACTCTGGTCTTTCTCTCATGTGAATACCACTTCTTGATATCATCAGTAGTGATTCCAAGGAAGTCCTCATGAGCAACTGCTACGATAACGGCATCCATATCCTTAAGTTCGCTCATGCTGTCAAAGGTAATGCCATAAAGTCTCTTAGCTTCATCGCTGTCTGCCTGAGGATCTACAACGATAGGATCGATTCCGTATTCCTTAAGCTCGTTATAAATATCGATTACCTTGGTATTACGTGTATCAGGGCAGTTCTCCTTGAAGGTGAATCCAAGGATACCAACTCTTGCCTGCTTAACGTTTACATCCTGTGCGATCATGTTCTTTACACATGACTCTGCAATATATTTTCCCATGTCATCATTGATACGACGGCCTGAAAGAATGATCTGGCTGTGATATCCAAGTGACTCTGCTTTATATGTAAGATAGTAAGGGTCAACACCGATGCAGTGTCCGCCTACAAGTCCGGGCATGAACTTAAGGAAGTTCCACTTTGTTCCTGCTGCTTCAAGTACGCTCTTTGTATCGATATCCATCTTGTGGAAGATCATTGAAAGCTCGTTCATGAAAGCGATGTTGATATCTCTCTGGCTGTTCTCGATAACCTTTGCAGCCTCAGCAACCTTGATGCTCTCAGCTCTGTGTACGCCTGCAAGTGCAACAAGTTCATAAACCTTAGCAACTTCATCAAGTGTCTCAGCATCCATACCGGAAACGATCTTAACGATTGTCTCAAGACGGTGAACCTTATCGCCGGGGTTGATACGCTCAGGTGAATAACCAACCTTGAAATCAACGCCGCACTTAAGTCCTGACTCCTTCTCAAGAATCGGAACACAGATATCCTCTGTTACTCCGGGATATACAGTTGACTCATATACTACGATTGAACCCTTTGTAAGGTATTTTCCAAGTGTTCTGCTTGCTCCCTCAACAGGTGTAAGATCAGGTGTGTGATCGTCATTTACAGGTGTGGGAACCGCAACGATGTGGAATTTACATTCCTTAAGCTTTTCAGGATCAGCTGTGAAATCAACAGTTGTCTCCTTGATAGCGTCGTTTCCAACTTCTCTTGTAGGATCGATTCCTTTATTATAAAGTGCTACCTTCTCAGCATTGAAGTCATAGCCAACAACCTTGATCTTCTTGGCAAATGCTACTGCGATAGGCATTCCGACATATCCAAGTCCTACCAGTGATAACTTCTCTTCTCCGGCAAGGAGCTTTTCATATAAACCCATGATATTTTCTCCTATTATTCTTAGACAATTTTAAAGTATATTAATGAAAGAGTCCTATAATTTCATTAACATACGCATCTATTATACTATGTCTGTCAAACTCTTTCTCGACCTTTTTTCTTGCGGCTTCTCCCATCTGTCTTCTCTCGGAAACAGATAAAGATACCATCTTATCCATGGCCTTAAACAAAGAGCTTGTACTTTGCTTTTCAAACAAAAATCCTGTAACTTTGTCGTCTACTATTTCCCTGCAGCCGCTTATGTTACTTGCAAGAACAGGTCTTCCTGTGGCACTTGCCTCCATGAGCACATTACTCATTCCCTCATGATAGCTGGGCATTACTACAACATCAGCCTCTTTCAGGAAAGGATTTATATCCTTATTAAAAGGTATGGTCTTAAGCTCTCCGTTTCTTACAGCCTTATTAACTTCATCCCTAAAGTCCTCATCATAATAACCGATGGTAGCCACAGAAACTTTGTCGTCATATTTTTCATGAAGAAGATGGGCAGCTTCCAGATACTCCGCTGTTCCCTTCTCTCTCATAAGTCTTCCGACATACAAAAATCTTACGATATTGTCCTCATGACCGGGATAAGGCTCCTGCACATGTCTCTCAAGATCAACTCCGGAACCGTTAACAAGCCTTGTCTTTTTATGTGTTGTTATGCCAAGGTCCTCAAAGATTCCTCTGTTTTCACTATTCTGGAAGAATACGCAGGAACTCTTTTTAAGACCTCTTTTATATAGAAAGACTACCAGTTTTTTAATGAGATTTTTCTTAAAGCTTCCGCCCTGGAAAGCTGATCCAAGGCCTGTGATGGTTGCTACATATGGTACTTTGAGCTTTCCTGCAGCCATTCCGCCATATACGTTTGGCTTAATTGTGTATGTAACCACAACATCCGGCTTTTCTGCGGATATAAGCTGTTTGTATGCTTTGTAGAGTTTAATATCCTCCATAGGATTCATACCACGCCTGTTTATATGGGTATGGATCACCTTTGCGCCTTCCGCCCTAAGCTCCGGCACTCTCAGCTCATCAGGAAGAGATATAACAACCTCATCTCCTCTTCCGATAAACCTTGTTACAAGTTCATTTCTAAAATCGTAAAGTCCCCCAGAAGAATTAGCAAGTATCAGTATTTTGCTCATAAATCTTCCCCTGTTAGTTCTTCTTCCTTCATTACCATGATCTCGTTGTATTTCATCATGACAACGTCTTCTTCATAATCCCCGATGTTTACAGGGTTCTCGATACCCTCAAGATTGTTGATGATCTGGGCTGGCATATTTACTCCGCAAGCATAGGCATGTGGATAACCGCCACCAAATCTGGGGTTAACCTCTGAGAGATACCAGGTTCCGGTTTCATCATCATGGAAAAGATCTATATCTATCATTCCCCTGTAGCCAACCTTTTCCACAAACTCCGCAATCTGACTAAAGATTCTGTCGTCCTTAACAGAAATGGATTTATCCGTCTCTCCGGCTCTCATCTTAATCTTCTTTTTAAGGAAGATAGATGTGCATTTTCCGGAAATCATATCGATGTAAACATCAGCACCGTATTCCTGACCGTGCATAAATTCCTGTATCATAAGGCCTTCGTAATCATGGAAAAGTGCGCTGAGCATCTCCTGTGATTCCACGGCATTAATATTAATAGAAGCACTACCCTTCTGAGGCTTTACAAAAATCGGGAAAGAAGTCTCTCCCTGCTCCATGGCAGATTCGAAAGTATCGATATCCTTGTAGCACTTTGCTGTAGGGATGCCGAGCTTTAAGAGCATCTCATACATGCTGTATTTATCAAGGCTGGTCTCACAGAGCTCATAGCTTGAAACTATAGGTGTAACTCCAATTTCCTCAAACCTCTCTGCATTTTTTGCAAGAAGTGAAAGCTCCGGATCTATCAGACTGAAAACTCCGGTAACTTCTTCATTTTTACAAATATCCAAGATGCAGTCTATGTAATCAGGTGCATCTATTCTAGGTACGATGTACTGCACATCAGCATCGTAAATTGCAGGACCAATGTTTGAACAATCCGTAGCAATTACCTTGCCTTTTCCGTTAAGTTCCTTCTTAAAGGCCTGTACTACCTTGTTCCTTGTTCCTGCACTAAGTATCAGAATATTGGTCATCTCCCGGAAAACCCTCCTAAATATATAACTTGTTTGCATCATTCTTGAATTTCTAATTCAAGAATGTATACATGTATTCTTGGCTTTAATCGCTTTTATAATATCAAAGCTTAATGTATTATAACTTATGGAAGTAGCTTTGTTAAATTATTGTTTTTTGATGCGCTATTTCATTTTTTTGTTTTGGGAGTATTTAAATAAAACTATGAAAATCGAATTAAAAAGAGGCGCTATCCGCCTCACAGTCGTTCTATTTGCCGCATTTCTTATGGCGCTTAACATTCAGACCTTTGTAAATGCAGGTGGATTGTATCCCGGAGGTGTCCAGGGTCTAACAATCATTATTCAGCGTATATGCCTGAATTTCTTCGGTTTCACCATCTACTACACTCCTATCAATGTAATACTAAATATCGTTCCTATATATATAGGATTTCGTTATATAGGTAAAAAGTTTACGTTATATTCTATGATAATGGTATTGGCATCAGGTTTCTTCGTAGACCTTATACCTGCTCATATCGTTACCACTGATCCTCTGCTTATAGCTGTATTTGGCGGAATTTTCCAGGGGCTTTCCATAGTGATCTGCCTTATGGTTGATGCAACCAGTGGCGGAACAGACTTTATCTCCATATTCCTTTCACAGAAAAAAGGTGTAGATGCATTCCCTATAATCCTTGCAGCAAACACAATTTTACTTACAATTGCCGGATACCTTTTTGGTTGGGATAAAGCCCTTTATTCAATTATTTTCCAGTATGTATCAACTCAGGTTCTGCATATACTCTACACCGCATACCAGCAACAGACTCTGTTTGTTATAACCGATAAACCCGCTGAAGTTTGCGATCTTATCTATAAGATAAGTAACCACGGAGCAACTCTTATGCACGGTGAGGGCTCATTTGAGCATCATAACCGCCTTGTTGTTTACTCCGTAGTAAGTGCTTCTGATACCAGAAAGCTTATACCGGCAATCAAGAAGATCGATCCCGGAGCATTCATCAATTCCATCAGAACCGATGAGGTTAAAGGTAACTTCTATTTGAGACCAAGAGATTGATTAAAGAATAGTGCCATTTATAAAAGCGCTGACCCACTACGAATCAGCGCTTCTTTATTTTATTCTATGACTTCTTGGACGAAAACAAGGAATATCGCCCAAGAATCCTGCGTTCCGCAGGATACGCCCCTCGCTTTGCGAGGACCTAGTCCAATACGAATATCGAATTTCTGATGAAATTCAATATTCTATGGATTTTGGAATTGTAAAAACAGTAAATTTTAGTTATCAGAAAAACCTTCGAGTCTCATCATAAAGATAGAGTACTCATCGTTTTGAAAATCAAGATCCGGCGAATTCTCTCCACCTCCGTTTGTACTGCGCTTAATCTCAGCATAGAACCCCTCACCCTGATTGATGATGTCCATGACTGACATAGGGAAACCATTTTCAGTAGCTATCTTGCAAAATGAATCTACAGGGTTCGTATCATTTCTTGTAGCAAGAAGTGCCGCCTTAAGCTTCTCATCCTTTTTTGCCTTTTCAAGTAGTGTCTCAAGAATTGCAGTAATCTCCATAGTCGTATCTCCTTTACTTTAGACGTTTTCCCTTGTAAGGTCCTTCACCCAAATATATTTCTTAAAATGATACATTACCCATGGAATTTTGCCAACTTCATCAAGACACGTACACGCATAAACCGCCACAACCGGCCAATTCAAGAAAAAAGCTCCGGCTATAGCAAGAGGGATAGCAAGGCACCACATGCATACAGCAAGGGAATATACATCAAATAACGTATCTCCTCCTGCTGCAAATACTCCGTTTATTATGAT
>JAILPB010000015.1 GCA_024690485.1 Butyrivibrio sp.
TACCGTACATACAGATCCCCGGATCAGGACATATTTGATAAGATGAAGATCACAGATATAGAGAACCTTGAAAAGCTTACTGTGAGCGGAGCTAAGTTCTCTAAGGAAAAACATCTTCAGTACATAATGGATTCTGAAGCAGAGGACTTTTATCCGGAAGATGGTTTTTTTGAAAATATAATTGTTAAGTGGAACCTCAAAAACGGCAAAGTGGTATACAGAGATTACAGAATAAACCTTAATGAAGGTGATAATATTGAGGCTTACGGAAAACTCTTTGAGTCAGATGAGTATAAGTATGGAGTATTTCCACAGCTTTCTGCAAATGCAGATAGCTTTACACACATAGGCGGACAGACCATCATGGAGGATTTCCAGAAAAAGCTTCCTGAAGATAAGATAGGAGAGTTCATCGAGTGTTATAAGAAGGATGTGCTTGCTCAGAACCTGGATAGCCTTAAAAGTGAACTTCCTATGATAAATCTCTATGGATCAGTGGAAGCGGGATGGCAGAATTACATTAATGTATATAATTTCTATATCTTCCCATCCTACACAAATACCATTGCATTCCTTAAAAAGAATGATATCCCTTATGACTGGAAGGATGGAACCGGTGATATTTCTTCCATAATAATTCAGAATGATTACGACTATTATGAGAAGGATGGTTTCAAGTGGGAGACAGAGGATAAGGGAGAAATAAATGAAGCTCTTGATAATATCATCAGCGAAGAACTATTCCAAATGAATGGTAGTCTCTGGACTAAGTATAACGGTGATATGAAGGTACAGCACGGCCTTATGGCAAGCTTTACAGGAGAAAACGTAAACGGCGGATATGAGACAATGGGAAGCTATAGCTTTGTTCTCTTTAATGGCAAAACACTTCCAAAGGGCCTTAAGAAGGCATGTTTTTCTGATAAAGACGATGTCTCAGTAAACAGAGGAAATGCCGGCTGGGTTGACACAGTTGATCAGCCCCTCTACGACATAGATCTGCCACAGTAATTACGATAATTAAGAAAAATACTAACTACACAATTCTGTTTTTGTTCAATTTAATATTTATAGAAAAAGCGTAGAATCTTAATCATTTTTTAACTAAATCTTGATTGAGGGGCTACGCTTTTTCATGTAGTATTAATTTTGAGGGGGAATATCTATGGCACATAACGTGAAGAAAATATGCCTTAATTGCGGAAGAACTTTTAATGCTTATGAAAGTAGCTGGGCCTTTTGTTCCATGGAGTGCAAGCGCATGTATGGTAACTATGAAGGCTACAGGTGCAGAGAGTGCAGAAATGCCGCATGTAAGGTTAGAAATAATAGTTTAATGAATTCTCCGCCGGATTGCGAAAATCTTACTAAACATAGGTCTTATCGTGAGGCTAAAAAGTGATATAATATTGAGGATTATTTTTAATTTGTTGGAGGGAATATAATATGTGGACTAGAGCTATGCTCAAAGAAAATGGAAGGTACAGTATGCAGAGAAACTATTGGTACTGCATGGCTGCGCTGATGGGCTTCTTCGCAATAGCGGGAGGGGCAGGAAATTTTGCGGGATTATATTATAACTTTACGATGTTTCCCCGCATGGCAATGTATGGAGGAAGTTCTTATTCAGGAGTTCCAAGTGAAAGTATGATGCTGGCTATGTTTTCCGGCATGCTTGGTTCTTTTATAGTTATGTTTTTTATTACTTTTGCCTTAAGGGTTGTTTTGGTTTATCCTATTCAGGTCGGACTTAATAAATTCTTTATAATGAACAGAACTTCTGTAAGAACGGATGTAAGTTACCTTGTTTTTGCCTTTAAGAATGGATATGGAAACATTCTAAAAACAATGTTCATTACGCGTATGTTTCTTTTGCTCTGGTATTGCCTGTGCATAGTACCTGGAATCATCAAGTCATATTCATACATGCTGGTTCCTTATATACTTGCAGATAACCCTAATATGGATACGATGGAGGCTATTGATCTGTCAAAGAAGATGATGGATGGACATAAGGCAGAGGCCTTTGTTCTTGGTCTCTCATTTATTGGCTGGATCTTCCTTTCATATTTTACATGCGGAATTCTTTTGTATTTCTATGTGATTCCTTATATGATGGCAACATATACTGAATTCTACACAGCTATTAAGGAAAATTACGTACCGGTTCCTGAGTACACAATGTAATCAGGAAAATAAAAAAGACAAAGCTGCTCCCTTGAAGAAATTTGAGGGAGCATTTTTTATTGCCATGTACTACAATAGTAGATATTGCTTTACAAATAAAGAAATGGGAGGAGCAGTTATGCCCGCAATTACTGGAGACTGGCTTGAAGCTATAGGGGGAGAGTTTTCAAAGCCCTATTATAAGGATTTATATAAGTTCATAATTGAGGAATACTCAAAAAATACTATCTATCCGCCAAAGAATGATCTTTTAAATGCCTTTTCATATACAAAACTTAATGATGTAAAGGTGGTTATTCTGGGACAGGATCCTTATCATGAGCCGGGACAGGCACACGGCCTGGCATTTTCTGTGCTTCCGGGACAGCCGGCGCCGCCATCTCTTGTGAACATATTTAACGAGCTTAAGGATGACCTTGGATGTTATATCCCAAATAACGGATATCTGAAAAAGTGGGCAGATCAGGGAGTTCTTCTTTTGAACACGGTTCTGACAGTGCGTGCCCACAATGCCAATTCTCATAAGGGAAAAGGTTGGGAGCAGTTTACGGATGCAGTTATCAGAGCTTTAAATGAACAGGACAGACCAATCGTATTTTTATTATGGGGAAGACCTGCCCAGATGAAGGAAGCTATGCTTAATAATCCAAAGCATCTGGTGCTGAAAGCGCCGCATCCAAGCCCTTTGTCAGCTTATAGAGGCTTTTTTGGATGTAAAAACTTTTCCATGTGCAATGAGTTTCTTGAAAAAAATGGGCAAAAACCTATAGATTGGCAGATTGAAAATATTACTTTTTCATGATAACGTATTAAAGTATATTGTTAGCAACTTATTATTTTAGGAAATGATGGAGTATATTATGAAAAAAGCATTCACAACAAAAGAGCAGGTAGAAAAAATCGCGCAGCAGTATCCCACACCCTTTTATTTATATGATGAAAAGGGAATCGTGGAAAATGCAAGGGCTGTAAGAGAAGCCTTTTCCTGGAATCCGGGATTTAGAGAGTATTTTGCTGTAAAGGCAACGCCAAACCCGGTAATTATGCAGCTTCTTAAGAAAGAGGGCTGCGGATTTGATTGTTCTTCAATTACTGAGCTTATGCTTTCTAAGTCAATTGGTGCTACCGGAGATCTCATCATGTTTTCATCCAATGATACACCTGCTGAAGAGTTTGTGTATGCTGATAAGATTGGCGGAATAATCAATTTCGATGATATAACTCATATTGATTTTGCATATGAAGCTCTTGGAAACAGGATGCCAGAGACTATTAGTTGCAGATATAATCCCGGCGGAGTTTTCCAGATGAGTAACGGGATCATGGATAACCCGGGAGATTCCAAGTACGGAATGACTAAAGAGCAACTTATCGAGAGCTATAAGAAGCTTAAAGCATACGGAGTTAAGCACTTTGGTATTCATGCTTTTCTTGCAAGTAATACTGTAACAAATGAATATTATCCCATGCTTGCCGGACAGCTCTTTGAGCTTGCTGTAGAACTTGAGAAGGAAACCGGATGCGATATCGCATTTATTAACCTCTCAGGCGGCGTAGGAATTCCATATCTTCCGGATCAGGAAGGAAACGATATCTACGAGATTGGAAAGGGCGTAAAGGAGCAGTTTGAGAGAGTGCTTGTTCCTGCCGGAATGGGTGACGTTTCAATTTACACCGAGATGGGCAGATACATGCTTGGTCCTTACGGCGCTCTTGTTACTAAGGCTATTCATGAAAAGCATATCTACAAGGAGTACATCGGAGTTGATGCCTGCGCAGTAAACCTTATGAGACCTGCAATGTACGGCTCTTACCATCACATCACTGTTTTGGGAAAAGAGGATGCACCTTTAGATCACGTATATGACGTAACCGGTTCTCTTTGCGAGAATAACGATAAGTTCGCCATAGACAGAAATCTTCCGAAGATCGATATGGGCGACTATCTGTTTATCCATGATGCAGGAGCCCACGGTTTTGCCATGGGTTACAACTATAACGGTAAGCTTTGGAGCTCAGAACTCCTTCTTAAGGAGGATGGAAGCGTAGAACTTATAAGAAGAGCCCAGACTCCAAGAGATTATTTTGCAACCTTTGATTGTCTTCCTATGTTTTCGGAACTTGATAAAGTCCTTAAGGAAAATGAATGATGGATGAAATATCTGCATTTATAACTGAATTAAAGCTTGAGGGGCGGCTTAGTGAAAACACTGTTCGCTCCTATGAGCTTGATCTTAGTAAGCTTTCAGAATATGCTCTGGAAAACGGAATAGTTAAAGGAATCGATCTGTCCGCGGATTTTCTTAAGAAGTATCTGGAAAAAATAGAGGCGGATGATCTGTCACCATCAACTATTGCCAGAAATATAGTGTCCATCAAAGCTTTTTCCAGGTATTTATTAAAAAAGGAGATACATCCCTTTGATATATCAGAGGATTTAAAGGCACCAAAGACTTCTCAAAGTCCTGTGGTAATTCTTACGAGGACTCAGATAAAAGCCTTGCTTGATGCTCCTGATAAGAGCTATGCGAAGGGACAGAGAGATGAGGCAATCCTTCATCTTTTGTATGCTACAGGTATCAAGGTGTCCGAGCTTATTAAACTAAAAGTTGAAGATGTTGATATGCAGATTGGAAGCATCGAGATAAGCGCTCCCAAGATGGACAGAGTGGTTCCTTTTAACAAAGAAACAAGAGAAGTTTTAAGCAGATATCTTCAGGAGGGCAGAAGACATCTTATTACAACTACCTCAGAGGAGCTTCTGTTTGTAAATTACAAGGGAATGCCCATGAGCAGACAGGGTATATGGAAGATCATCCGCGAGTATTCAAGAGCTGCGGGAATAGATCAGTCTGTTACTCCTGAGATGATACGGCATAGCTTTGCAGCCCACATGATAGAGAGAGGGGCAGATATGGACGCTGTTCAGTTCATGATGGGGCATGTAAGCAGTGCAGCTATGACAAGATATGCCAGAGATAATAAAGATTATATTAGAGATGTGTACAATAGCACTCATTAAGAAAGAGGCTTAGCCTTGGATGATTGAATCAATCCGGGCAAAGCCTCTTTTTTACGATTTTATCGTGACTGATCTTTAGCCAACAAGATCTGCAATATCAAGGATGAGACGCTCTGTATCATCCCAGCCAAGGCAGGGATCAGTGATTGATTTACCATAGATTCCTTCGCCGATTTTCTGGCAGCCTTCCTCAATATAGCTTTCTATCATAACGCCCTTTACAAGTTCATCAATGTTCTTGTTGGAACTCTTGGAGTGAAGGACTTCCTTTACGATTCTTATCTGCTCGCGGAACTTCTTGCCGGAGTTGTTGTGGTTTGCATCAATGATAGCAGCAGGGTTCTTGATGTCTCTCTCAGAATATAAGTAGCTGAGAAGATTTAAGTCTTCATAGTGGTAGTTGGGCTGAGACTGACCATGCTTGTTGCTTGAACCACGAAGTACGCAGTGTGCAAGCTCATTACCGCCTGTTGTAACCTCGTATCCTCTGTAAACAAAGGAGTGAGGGAGCTGGGCTGCATAAACTGAGTTGAGCATTACGCTTAAGGTTCCACTTGTGGGATTCTTCATTCCTGCGGGAACACCAAATCCGCTGGCAACCATGCGGTGTTCCTGATCTTCAACAGAACGGGCTCCGATTGCTACATATGAGAGAATATCTTCTACATAACCCCAGTTTTCAGGATAAAGCATCTCATCTGCAGCTGTAAGACCGGATACTTCAATAGCCTTGATCTGCATATGACGCATTGCAATAAGACCTGCTCTGAAATCGGTCTTACCTTCAGGATCTGGCTGAGAGGTTATACCTTTATATCCTTCACCTGTGGTTCTTGGTTTATTTGTATAAATTCTGGGTACAAGGATGAGCTTATCCTTAACCTTATCATTAACTTTTGCAAGTCTGGAAACATAGTCGCAAACAGCATCTTCGTTATCGGCTGAACAAGGTCCTACAATCACGAGAAACTTATTACTTCTGCCGGTCAGAACGTCAGCGATTTCAGCGTCTCTCTGCTTTTTGATCTCTGAGAGATTTTTTGATAATGGAAACTCTTCACGGATTTCTTCCGGTGAAGGTAACTGCTGTATGTAGTTGAAAGACATTTTTTCACAACCTCCTGATAAATAACTTCACTCAATATATCACGTTAAAGTGTAAAAGTAAATGAAGGATATCTGTTTATTAAAAAACAATAAAAAATATCAATATATTGGCTTTGAAAGTTTTCGAAAATTTAAGAAATTATTATCGTATTTTTGTTAATGCCAATATATGATTATGATAAGATATTGTTAAGTCGACCATAGAATTTTACTAGATTTGTCGGTGTTTGTAAAATTGCGAATTAAAAAGTTGGTTGTGAGAGGGCGAGATTATGTTTAAAAAGATGAGTATTATGGCGAAGATGCTGGTAGGAATCATACCTGTTGTTGCTGTTGCAATGATACTTATGACCTATATCAGTGTCACCAAGAGTAGAGACCTGGTACAGGAACAGAATTCCGAGAGGATTAATGCTATTACCGAAGGCAGCGTCAATAAGGTAAGCGGTTATCTGTCGGAGATCAAATCAACTGCTATGACATTGTCAGAGACTGTAGGAGGTACTTACAAAACAGCCAGCATTGAAGGATATAAGAATATATTCTCTAATGTACAGCTTGATAACGACATGATATCAGGTTGCGGAATATGGTTTGAGCCATATGTTTTTGATGCAAATGAAGAATATCAGGGCCCTTACTGGTATAAAGATGGCTCAAATATAGTAGAGACCTGGGATTACAGTAATGCTGAATATAACTATTTTTCACAGGAATACTATACAAATGCAAAGGCCCTTAAAAAGGGAACAGCAGAGATAACGGATCCATATTATGATCCTACATCACAGACAGTTATGTCCACATGCTCAGCGCCAATATATAACGATGCAAATGAGTTTATCGGATGTGTTACCGTCGACATCGTCCTTGATACTATTTCAGAAATAGCAGGTTCAATCACTGTAGGAAGAACAGGTTCTGCTATGCTTACTACTTCATCGGGAGTATATCTGTATTGTCTTGATAATCAGAAGGTCCAGGATGGATTTAATATTCTGGATGAAGAAAATGAGACTCTTGTGGTTGTAGCAAATCAAGTCCTTGCTAATGAAAGCGGAATGGCTAGATTTGAAGAGAATGGAAAATACATTATCGTCACCTATGCAACTGTTCCGGATGTTAACTGGAAGCTTATGATCAGAATGGAACAGGATGAGCTCGAAGAAGAAGTTAATATTCTTACCAATATGATGGTGGTAATTCTCATTTTTGCAATCATTATAAGTTCTCTTGTAGTTGTTATTATGGTAAGAATAATTGCTAAGAATCTGGCAAATGTTAGGAAGTTTGCAGGATCCCTTGCAAGTGGAGACTTCACTGTTTCCAAGCTTGTAACTAAGTCAGGAGATGAGCTGGGACAGATGAGTAACTCTCTCAACGACATGTATGAGAATAACAGAAATGTTATCAGCCAGATTTCTGATGAGTCAGATAATATCAGTACATCAAGTAATTCACTTCTGTCTATGGCTAATGAGCTTAATAGCCAGTTTGAAAAGATTCAGACCAATATGTCCAGCGTTAATGACGCAATGATGTCATCCGGCGCGGCAACTGAGCAGGTAAGTGCTTCTGTTCAGGAGGTTAACACTTCCGTCCAGTCATTGGCTGAAGTCAGCGAAGAGAGCCAGAAGGCAACCAAGGAAATTGTTGTAAGAGCTCAGGAAATCGAGCAGAACAGCCAGAAGGCATACGATAACGCAATAGAAATCGCAACCCAGAGAAGACAGGAACTTAGCGATGCATCAGAAAAGGCACAGATTGTTAATGAAATCAGTAATATGGCTCAATCAATTGCTGAAATTGCTGATCAGATAAACCTCCTTTCACTTAATGCTTCAATTGAGGCAGCAAGAGCCGGAGAACATGGTAAGGGATTTGCGGTAGTTGCTTCTGAGATCAATAATCTGGCTAATGATACAGCTGAAGCAGTTTCTCAGATTCAGATCACTATTGATGGCGTTCAGGATGCATTTAAGACATTGACAGAGAGCTCGCAGAGTCTTCTTGATTTTGTAAATGACACTGTTGCACCTGATTATGAGAACTTCGTTAATATCGGTCGTCAGTATGGTGAAGATGCTCAGCAGTTTGGAACTCAGACAGATCAGATAGCTCACATGGTTGAGAATATCAGAACCTCCATGGATGAAGTAAACAATGCTATCCATAATATCGCAGAATCCACCCAGGAGACAGCATCACATAGCTCAGATATCACAGATTCCATCAATACAGCCGCAGAAGTTGTAGGAAATGTTAGTGATATGTCCAGCAAACAGGAAGATATTGCTGTATCCCTTGATGAGATTGTTAAGAACTTTAAACTTAAGTGATCAAAAGTTTCCGAAAAATAGTTAATTTTTCGAAGGAATTAGTATATTATTAACTTAGTAGTTTTTATATTACAGACAATAACAATGCGGTCATGAGTGTAAAAGCTTATTGACCGCAATTCCTTGCGCGAATATCATGGAATCCGCAGACAATGCAGGTTTTTGCATAAAGTAATTGAAATATAAATTTTTAATCATGTGGGGAGATTAATGAAAAAAAAGAAGTACATCGGTTTATCTATATTGGGAGCGGTATCTTTACTTGCAGTGTCTTGCTCTTTTTCTGAAAAAAGTGAAACTACAGAAATACCCTCAGAGGTGGAAGCTTCAAAGGACGATGTCTCTAAAAGTGAAGTCTTAGGTGATAAAAAATCCGACAAAGAAGTTACGCAAGATGATAAGGAAACGGTAGAGTCTGCAGAAACAACAGCCGCTGAGCCAAAAGCTCGAAATTTAAAAGAACTGGTTTTAGAGGAAGCTATAGTAGTTGATGATACAGATAAGGATATTTTGGATAGTGCTTCAGGATATGAAGTTGATTATCCCGTAAATTCTGCAGATAAAGAGATACCTTCGGCTTATGTATCAGATACATCCGGGGAAAAGGACTTTGTTACACCTGTTAAAAATCAGGGTTATACCAATCTGTGCTGGTCATATTCAACTATATCTGCAGTGGAGAGCGATATTTTGACCCATCACACTGATATTGATCAGAGTAATCTAAATCTGTCTGAAAAGCACACAGCTTACTATAATATGCATAAAACTTCCGGGTCATACCTTGGAAACATAGATGAGGACTACAGAGAGTTTGTCTTTGACGGGGAAGACGATGAGTGGATCAAGGATTATGATACCAGCTATGTCTCTGTTGGCGGAGTTACAGACTACTGCCTGTCTGTGCTTACAGCCTGGAAAGGTCCCGTAACTGACGAGGATTCAAATTCTTTTCATGTGATAAAGGGGCAGACTGATCTGTATTCCAAAAACGGCGATGTGCCATCTGATGCTTATACGGAGCCTGTTTGCCATGTGCAGGGTGTTTTCGAAGTTCCTGCCACAGAGAAAAACAGGGATTTAATAAAGAGGCTTATTATGGAGCACGGATCCGTTACCTGCAGTGTATGCGCAGCAGATGAGTACTGGACCGGCCATAAGACATCCCTTTATGACTACAAAAAATACGGACCTGATAACGTGGCAGACCATGAAGTTGTGATCGTTGGCTGGGATGATGATTATGATGCCTCAAATTTCATTACAAGGCCCAAGGAGAACGGTGCTTTTATCTGCAAGAATAGTTGGGGAACAAAGCAGGGGCAGGGAGGATATTTTTATCTGTCTTATGAAGATAGTATATTAACTTCCAATATTGTAGCTGCTTATGAGAGCGTTCTCCCGGGAGAAGAGGGCTGGTACGACAATAATTATCAGCATGCGGGATTTATAACTCATATGACTGATGCCATCGTGGATCAAAAAAATGTTGTATATGCTTATGAAGACAACGATGCCGAATATGGTGTGATGTTCGATATGGGAGGCCGCGAGAGTCTTAAGGCTGTGGGCTTTTTCTCCATGGCTACAGATATGGACTATGGAGTTTTTGTTTATAAAAACCCGGATTCTGCGGAGGAAGACGCCATAAATCTTTTGTATATGGAGCAGCCTGTAAGCTACGAAGATTGTCATTTTATAACAGGTGGCTATCATACCGTAACGCTCTCTTCTCCGGTGGAGGTAAATGAGGGCGACAGGATATTTGTTGTAATACGGCCTAAAGAAAAAGCCAAGCTTTTGTATGAAAAAGCTATGGATAGCACAGCAGACGTAAATTACGATGACTGGAAGCATGACCTTGGAGCAATACACACTCATAATGAAGCAAGCGGTAAAAGCTATTTATTGGATGAGTATGGTTCCTTTTATCTGAAGCAGACGGATAAGGACTTCTTTATCAAGGCCTATACCTGTAATTTGGAATAAAAAAGAACACCAATGGTGTTCGTGATTTTTGGGAGGTGGCTGTACGATGGGGAATCGTACAGCCATGTTGTATGAAAAAAGTTTTGGGGTTCAGAAGATGTCTTCATCTCTGATATGAATATGTTATGATTAATATGTTGCCAAAATGTGACAGGATTCTAAATAAAAGCTAGTAAGTTTATTAAGGATACATTTGCCCTTTATTAACCATAAATAAAAATGAACGGATTTGCGTCTTGGCATTTTTTGAAGCCTTTGTGTGGCCTTACATATAGGAGTTTACTATGAAAAATAAGATTTTAACAAAACTGATAGGCCTTGGTCTGGTTTCTGTTTTGGTATCCGGACAGCTGATCGGATGCGGAAATAAAACGACAAATAATGATGATATGGCGGGCTCTTCTAATACAGAAGTTCAGGAAAAATCTGAAGAAATTCCTGAAGAGGAAGAGGCAGAAGAGAAAGAAGTGGAAGAAGTTATGGAAGATGAGCTTCAGGCTGATGAAGAAGAGGAGAGTGAATCAGGGTCTAAGGAGGAAGACATGAAAGTCGATATCTCAGTTCAGGCAGCAGATCTTGCAATTGATGTTTTAAAAAGTAATGATGATAAGAATAAGCTTATTTCTCCGCTTTCAGTTATGATGGCCATGGGAATGGCTGCTAACGGAGCAGCAGGAGATACAAGAAGCGAACTCTTTGATTCCCTTTCAATATCAGACGAGGAACTCTTTAACAAAGCCATGAAACAATATGTGAAGGCCGCAGGAAAAGAGGATTCTCAGCTAAAAATAGCAAACGGAATCTGGGCAAACTTAGACGTGTCCGTAAATACCAAATATGAAAAGATGATGGGCAAAGACTACGGAGCTAAGATAGAAGCTAAGGAGTTTGACGCATCTACAGCTGAAGAAATTAATAGTTTTGTTAATGATAATACTGACGGACAGATCGAGAAGCTCTTTGACGAAGTACCTTTCGATGCCTCAGTGATCCTGGTTGATGCCCTTTCCTTTGAAGGAAAGTGGAAAGAGCCCTTTGAAAACAGCGATATTCTTACAGGAATGACATTTACTGCTGAGGATGGAAATGCGTCCGAAGTTACTATGCTTAAAGGAAAGAGAGACGAACTTATAGAATTAGACGATGCCGTGGGCTTTATTTTGCCCTATAAAGGAGGTAAGTATACTTTTGCCGCACTTCTTCCACAGGAGGGACAAAGCGTTAGTGAGTTTATCGGTTCAATTGATGGCAAAAAGCTTACAGATGCATTGAACAATCCGCTGGAAGCTGAAGTGAAATTTTTTCTTCCGGAGTTTTCATTTGATTACAACCTGGAGCTTACAGATTTCTTTATGGGAAAAGGAGCAAAAAAGGCATTTTCTGCAGATGCTGATTTTTCTGAAATGCTAGGAGAAAACAGCGGATATTTCATAAGCTCTGTTTTACATAAGACACACATAACTCTGGACAGAGCAGGAACGAAAGCTGCAGCTGCCACGGATGTTATGGTTGTGGGATCAGCTCTTGATATGAATAGTGTGGAGATTTATCTGGATAGACCTTTTGTATATATGATCCTTGATTCACAGACAAATACCCCTGTATTTATGGGCGTTTGCGATGAGATAAAATAATTCTTAACCCTTTAGGATTTGTTGCAAATCTCCTTTGGATGTGCTATATTTTGTGGTAGGAAGAATCAAAAACACAAATACTGCCAATGTAGCATTTATAGGAGGTTTTGACGTGGGGAGAGACGATAAATCACCTGCAGAAATTCGTACAACTGATAAATTAAAGATACAGAAGATATTACTCGAAGCTGGATATATGGTCGAGATGGGAAATGGAAGCGTTCCTACCGTTGTCTGCAAGAAGAGAGAAGACATGAGTAAGGACCTGGCTGCCATCAGGAAAATCCTAAAGGAACAGCGTTATGAAGGAAGCTTTGGTGTGAGAGCACCCAGAAAAACAGATGAGCTTCCGGTTCAGGGTTCAGAAACAGAAGAAACCATGGATGACGTAGTAGCTGTTGCAGGCTGATATTACAGATATTAAAAAAGGAGTTGTCTTTTGGAGACAACTCCTTTTGTCTTTCAGACAAATTTAGGCTATATTATCAGCGGCTTCATCATTTATTAGAACACGGGACATGGATTGCTGTTTCTTTATGTCCTCTTTCTGTTTCTTGATGTTCATGATAAATCCCATAAGATCACTGTCTATGCCACGCATCTTGCAACCTACCGCGTCATAGGTACCAATCTTGAAATGGCGCATAACTGTGAGATTGATCTCAATAGATCTTACAAAGCCTGCAGGTTTGAAGGTGAGTCTTATAACATCACCGATATCAGCCGTAGATCCCTTTCCAAGGAGAAGAGACATACCCTTGATTGATATATCAGAAATAATGGCACTTGCAGTATGATTATGATTGATAACTGCCTTTGCCAGGATATTTACTACGTACCTTTCTGCTTTACGCATGTTTTCAGATTCACCCACAGCTTCTGTTCCCTTTAAGAGATAAAATGTATCATTCCAGTTCTCATATGGAACAATTGAATCAATATTGAAGCTGCAGTTCCTGCTTTCTCTAAGAAGCCATGCATCTGCTGTTGCCTGAGTAGCAGCAGGAATAGGAACTCCGTGATATTTAAGTGGTCCAACCACCAGAGCTCCATTAAGTACAGAAATTGCTTTAGTTTTGATTGTTACGGGCATGTTGTCTATCAAAGTGCATACTGACAGCTCGGTGCCCGGTAATAACTCGTTGATATTCATAATGACCTTCTCTCCATAACTGTTATCATTGTAAAGCACAAATAATAAAAAGTAAACACAAAATATCAAAAAAAGAGAAAAATATGATTAAGTTCCCACTGGCCAAAATAGTACCAAACACTATAGTTGTATCATTTTATTCAGTTTTATCTATATTTTTTAGTTCGGTGTCAAAAAAGACTATTCAAAAGAATAAAAATGATAATATAAATTGCATAAAATTGAATGATAATGAGTTAATTTCTGACTCTTTTATCGAAAACCAGGAAAATTTAAAGAATATTTCCTTTGGAAGTGCAAAAAAATCTAATTTGTCATATTCGGGATGCGGAGTTATAGCAGCATGGAATGCTCTTGTGAGCCTATCTGACAAAAGCTTCTCCCTTATAGACCTGATCAGTGCTTTTGAAAAGAAGGGAATAGTTTTAAAGGGAAAGCTTGGAGTTTCTCCAACGGCGATACATAAATACTTTAACAGGTCAGGCTATAAGACCGGACGTATAACCAGTAGGAACCCTGAGAAAATCAGGAGATTCGGAGATTCCTGGGATACTTTTCTGGTTACCTTTTACTGGGATAAAGATGATGTGTTTCAAAAGCTTCATACGGTAAATATCTCGAAGAATGAAAATAAATACTATATTCATAATGATTATTTCAAAGATGAAAAGGGCAGATATGCGCAAAAAGGCCCCTACGACAGCCTTGATGTGGCTATAGAAAGCCTTGGGCAGAATGTGGCGTCCCTTTTTATTACCGGTATATCAAGGAAAGAAGACTTAGGCTGATGGCGTAACAGATAGAATATCAGAGAAATACACTAAATAAGAAGGACATAATTATGATTAGAGATTACTTAAAAGAAATAGACATAAATAGCATAAAAACCTTGGAAAGAATTCCGGATATAGATAATAGAGCATTCTGGGATGGTCTTGACTCTGATCTTAAGGAAGAGCTTATAAAGGAAGGCTTAAGGGTTCAAAGTGAGCCCTGGTCGGTTATTCTGTTATCAGATTATAGAGAATTCTACGAAACCGGCAACAGAGTATATTATGAGGACAAGTGCTTCTCAAGGAGGATCAAGCTCTCAGCACTTGTTATGGCAGAGTGCGCAGAAAATGAGGGCCGGTTCATAAAGGACATATTGGATGGAATTTACATGATTCTTGAAGAGAGCAGCTGGTGCCATCCTGCCCATAATTCCCATATAAGGGATGCAAAGCAGACCAATATGCCGGATATTACTGCCCCTGTAATAGACCTTTTTGCGGCAGAAACGGGAGCTGTGATAGGTGTAGCTGAGTTTGTGTTAAGGCCAAGGCTCTGGGAGATAAATGATAAAATAACAGACCATATCGAATATGAAATCAGAAACAGGCTTCTTATCCCCTATCTTAATGAGCATTTTTGGTGGATGGGAGATGAGGAAAACAAAGCTATTAACTGGACTGTATGGATAACGCAAAATATTTTATTATCTTTTTTCACAAGGAGCGAGGGTTTTATTAAGGAGACTGATAAGGAAAAAATCTTAAATCAGGCAGCCCTATCTACGGATTATTTTGTGATGTCCTACGGAGAGGATGGCTGCTGCGACGAGGGAGCTCAGTACTATACCCATGCCGGACTTTGCCTGTTTGGAATCCTTGAGCTGTTAAACGACCTTGGAAAGGGAGCGTTTTCTGAAGCCTTTAGGGAGGATAAAGTTAAAAATATCGGAAGTTATATAAGAAAAATCTATGTAGGAAACGGATACTATGTTAACTATGCAGACTGCGCTGCAAGAGCAGGACTTCGCTCTGCAAGGGAGTTTTTATTTGGGAAACGATGTGATGATAAGGAGCTTTGCGCCTTTGCGGCTGATGATTACAAGGAAGAATCCTGGGGTGACAGACTTCTTACAAGCGAACATAACTTGTGGTATCGAATCCTTCAGGCGGGCTATCACAAGGAAATGATGGGCTATCCTGATAGATTTCATGGGACTTATGATGATGTTTTCTTTGAGAGTACGGGCTTGTTTGTGGCAAGAAACAATAAGTTCCTTATGGCTGCAAAAGCGGGTCACAACGATGATAGCCATAATCATAATGACGTGGGCTCAGTTACAGTCTATAAAAATAACATGCCATATCTTATAGACCTTGGAGTGGAGACCTATAGCGCCAAGACCTTTTCTGGGAGAAGATACGAGATATGGACAATGAGATCTTTGTTTCACAATATCCCTTCTTTTGTTGACGGAGATAATGAAATAGAGGAGCTTCCCGGAAGAGAGTACAGAGCAGATGCAGTAAATGCCCTCGATAACGAGCATAAAATATCGATGGATATCTCACGAGCCTTTGGAAATTCCGGAATCAAGTCATACATAAGAACTGTTAGACTTGACGAAAACGGCATAATTCTGGAGGATGAATATGAGGGTTCTTTGGATGCGGTGTTCAATCTTATGACCTATGAAGAGCCAAAGCTCCTGGATGATAACCAAATAAAGCTTGCAGTTGGCGACTTAGGAGAGATAACGTTTGATATAAAACCTGAGCTTAAGGAATCAAAAGAAGATTGCCATCAACTAAAGACCGATAAGATACAGATAGAGCGCATAGATATATCTGACGCGAGACTATCTTTAACCTGGAAACATGAAGTGTATAGGATCCGCATTCCTTTCAGGGCAGGAAAGATTACTGCAAAACTTAGCTGATGGAACACGTCACCTGATTAAAAATGTGATACAATACGTTTATTTGCAACTTGATTTTACAAAATAGGAGATGAAAAAGTGAACTCAAAAAATAGATTTCCCACACAGGCTTCTATGATCATTTACTTTTTGAAGGGAAGCCTGAAATATTTTTTACTTGGTGTTTTGTTTTCAATGATGGTGGCATTTCTGGATATGATCAATCCTAAGATAATCCAGTATACAGTGGACTATCTTATTGATGATGCAGATTCCAGAATGCCGTTTTATATGGAATTGATAATTCGTTTATCAGGAGGAAGAGAGCATATCAGAGGCCACCTCTATGTGATTGCGCTGATAGTTGCTTTTATAGCTTTTCTTTGCGCGGTTTTCAGATACTTAAATAAGCTTTTTAATTCAAAGGCTGCTGAAAAACTTATCAAAAGAATGAGAGATAAGCTCTTTGAACATATCATGAAGCTTCCTTTTGCATGGCATGGCCAGCATCATACAGGAGATATCATTCAGAGATGTACCTCTGACGTAGATACCATCAAGGTTTTCTTATCAGAGCAGCTCACATCGCTATTTAGAATAGTGATAATGATCGGCCTTGGAGTATATTTTATGCTTCAGATAGACCTCAAGCTTACGCTGGTCTCTGCAGCTTTTATACCTGTAATTGTTATGTACTCACTGTTTTTCCATAACAAGATAGGCTCAGCTTTCATGAAGGCTGACGTGGAGGAAGGAAAGCTCTCAGCAATCGCTCAGGAAAACCTTACCGGAGTCAGAGTCGTAAGAGCCTTTGGACGTGAGGTTTATGAGAGAGAAAGATTCGAGAAGAAGAACGATGAATACACGAATATGTGGATTCATCTTATGAAGCTCTTGTCTGCATTCTGGACTTCAAACGATCTTATTTCAGGTTTTCAGGGTATGACAGTGGTCATCTACGGAACAGTGTTATGCGTTCAGGACGAGATAACCGTAGGCGAATTTATTGCCTTTGTGGCTTATAATGCCATGATCTCATGGCCTGTAAGGCTCCTTGGACGAGTTATATCCGAGATGAGTAAGGCAGGAGTTTCTGTAGACAGACTTAGGGACATCATGAATGCCGAGGCGGAAAAATATTCAGAGAGTACTGAAAAGCCGGATCTCTCTAAGGATATTTCCTTTAGAAACGTTAGCTTTTCCTATGAAAAGGACGGCATAGATATCCTAAAGAACGTAAGCTTTGACATTAAGGCGGGAAGTACCCTTGGCGTTCTTGGAGGAACAGGCTCAGGTAAATCTACCCTTATGTACCTTTTAGACAGGCTCTATGAGCTTCCAAACGACGCGGGACATATTTTCATAGGAGGCGTCGATATTAAGAACATCGACATGCATTACCTTAGAGAAAATATAGGTCTTGTATTGCAGGAGCCCTTCCTGTTTTCAAGGACACTTATGGAAAATATCGGGATAACCCAGAACAAGGCTGATATAAAGGACATTAAGAGGGCAGCAAAGATGGCATCTCTTGATGATACAATCGACAGCTTTGATGCAGGTTATGAGACCTTTGTCGGTGAGAGGGGTGTCACCCTTTCAGGTGGTCAGAAGCAGAGAACGGCTATTGCCCAGATGCTTGTGAAAAAGCCGCCAATCATGATCTTTGATGACTCATTGTCTGCAGTAGATACTGAGACTGATGCAAAGATCAGGGCTCAGCTTGATGGAAACCTGGCTGATTCCACAACAATAATCATTTCACACAGAATAACTACGCTTATGCATGCAGATCACATAATAGTTCTTAGTCACGGCGAACTAATTGAGGAAGGAAGCCACGAGGAACTATTAAAGAACGGCGGTCTGTATCGCAGAATCTATGACATACAGATTCAGGGAGGAGGAGAAGACAATGAAGCAGAATGATAATGAAAAACAGATAAAGCTTCCCCTGCTTGGAATACCAAAGCTTCTTCCTTATATAAAGAAGTACAGGGTAAAAATGATAATCATGATCTTACTTGGATCAATGGTTAGTATGGTTGACTCATTTGTTCCGCTTTTTAACAGATATGTGATCAACAATTTTGTTGCAAGGAAAACCACTGAAGGACTTGCGATTTTTGGAATCGTATATGCGATGACACTTGTAGGAAAGCTGATCATGGACTTTACAAGTGCTTATATGTGCGGAGAAATCGAGATGTCCGTTGATAAGGACCTTAGAAATGCGGCATTTAACCACTTACAGGAACTTTCATTTTCATATTTTAATCAGAACAATGTAGGCTACATTCACGCCAGAGTAATGAGTGATACAGGAAAAATCGGTATGCTCTGCGCCTGGAGAATGATGGATATAGTCTGGAACGGCAGCTATATCATATTTGTTCTTATTGTAATGTTCATGGTAAATGTCAGACTTGCCCTCTACGTTGTAATGCTTGTGCCGATCGCAGTGATTATGGTCATTTATTTCCAGAAGCATCTTGTGGTATTAAACAGAAAGATAAGAGAGCTTAATTCCAGGATCACAAGTAATTTCAACGAGGGAATAACAGGCGCAAAGGCCATTAAGACACTGGTTGTAGAAGAAAAGATCGAAAATGATTTTAGGGAAGATACGGAGAAATACAGAAAAACAGCGGTTCATGCAACTCATTTCTCAGCCCTGTTTACAGCTTCAGTAACTATGCTTTCATCCTGCGCCCTTGCCCTTGTCCTTTGGAGGGGCGGCATTATCACAATGCAGGGAGTTATTGAGATAGGAACCCTGTCAGTGTTCCTGTCATATGCCCTTGGTATTCTTGAGCCTATTCAGAATATTATCGTGACAATATCAGACCTCATTGCAGTGCAGGTAAATATTGAGAGATTTACAAGACTTCTTGAGACAGAATCAGACGTTGCAGATTCTTCTGAAGTAGTTGAAAAGTACGGCGATACTTTTAATCCCAAGAAGGAAAACTGGGAAGAACTCATTGGAGATGTTGAATTTAAGGATGTTTCCTTCCATTATCCTGATGGAACTGAGTACGTTCTTGAACACTTTAACTTAAAAGTTCCTCAGGGTACAAATGTTGCCATCGTAGGAGAGACGGGAGCAGGAAAATCAACCCTTGTAAACCTGGTATGCAGATTCTTTGAGCCTACAACAGGTCAGGTCTTAATTGATGGAAGAGATGCAAAGGAGCGTTCGCAGCTCTGGCTTCACAGCAATATAGGCTACGTGCTCCAGACGCCTCACCTGTTTTCCGGAAGCGTAAGAGATAACTTAAAATACGGTAATCCCAATGCTACGGATAAAGAAATATGGGATGCTCTTAAACTGGTTTCTGCTGACAAGATCGTGGAAAAGATGAGTGATGGCTTATCCAGTGACGTAGGTGAGGGCGGAGATGCCCTTTCCACAGGAGAAAAGCAGCTTCTTTCATTTGCAAGAGCAATACTTGCAGATCCTAAGATACTTGTTCTTGATGAAGCTACTTCTTCTATAGATACTGTGACAGAGAAGGCAATTCAGGATGCAATATCTGTAGTGATAAAGGGTAGAACTTCCTTTATGATCGCTCACAGACTTTCAACGGTAGTAGATGCTGATGTGATCCTTGTAGTAAGAGATGGCAAGATCATAGAGCGGGGAACCCACAAAGAACTTATGAAAAATAAGAACGGATACTACTATCACCTGTTCTCAAGGCAATATGAAGAAATGTCACTAAAATCAGTTGAAAATTTGTAAATAATCACAAAAATAAAACTATTTACAAAAACGTCAAAAAATGTTATTATCATTCTTAACTATAGGATATTCTGCCCTAAGTGCAGAATTTATGGAAGGATCCAAAAGGACAGGTAAATACCTTATTCAGCAGCTTTAGTGAGTGGGGACTTATGACGGGCTGCGGCGCCAAACGGATTTATCCTTGTTTCATGGAGGAAGAAAGGAGCGCTTATGATAGGTGGTGTAAGTAATAATAGTTATCGTAACTATTCATCCTATGGCAAGATTGCCAGCGGTAACAAATTACCTACAGCCGCAGATGGTGCTGCCGAGCTGGCCATTAGCCAAAAGCTTGAGAAGGAGCAGAGAACTGCCGGAGTCTACCAGCGTAATGGTAGAGATAACGTATCTCAGCTTAACATCAGGGATGGCGTACTAGACGGAGTTACCGATTATCTGCAGGATATTCGTGAGAATGCTGTCTATGCACAGAACGGCACCCTTTCAGCAGGAGAGAAGGGCGATATCGCCAATGCAAGCTCTCAGCTTATGAAGGGTATCGGACAACAGCTTAGTTCTCAACAGATGTCAGCACTTGGTCTTGATAAGATGGATTTGAGTGATATTGATTCCATTGACCAGGCTATTCAGAACGTAAACAATGCAAGAGGTTCTGTGGGTGCTGTAACCAACGGATTTGAGCACAACATCAGCTACAATTCCGTTGCAAGAGAGAATCTTTTAAGTGCACAGAGCAGTATTGCTGATACTGATGTAGCTCAGGAGATTACAGAGCTTAAGAAGAATCAGACACTGGATGCATACCGCAACCAGATGCAGAAAAAGCAGATGGATGATGAGGCTAACAAAAATAATATAAGCTACATGCTTTAATTATCTTTAATCAGCCGGGAAACCATCTGAAGAGACAATTTCATAGTCGTCTTTAATGAATAAGACAAATGTATCAGGGATGGAGTCTATAAGCTCCATCCCTTTTTCTGTGCCAAGTGACATGCAGATAGTGGACAGAGCATCTCCGTCGAGAGAGCTTTCTGAAACTATGGTAGCGCTAAGGAGGTCATTAGTGGTGGGAAAACCTGTTTTTGTATCTAAAATATGATGATAGATTCTGCCGTCTTTTTCAAAATATCTGTCGTAGATTCCGCTTGTGACAACGGATTTATCTGATAAAGACAAGGTTTTAACAGCCTCTGCGGATCCTCCGAAGGGCTTCTGGATACCTACGTTAATGGAAGAGCCGTCAGGCTTATTCCCCACAAGAAGGACATTTCCTCCAAGATTTATGATTCCGCTTTTTATGCCCCGCTTGGCAAAATGTTCCTTTATTTTATCTGCAATAAAGCCTTTGGCAATCCCTCCAAGGTCAATCATAGCCTCAGGGTCAGATAAGCTCACATAGTAGCCGTCTGGCTTTTTTTCGAGATTAATGTTTCTGTAATCAACATGCTCTAAAGCAGAAGATAGTTCTGGCGCAGAAGGGAGATTTTTATCAGAATCTGCCTGGAAATCCCAAAGCTCGGTGACGGTTCCGATAGTGGGATCGAAAACGCCTCCTGAAAGCTCTGCGTAGTAGATGGCTTTTTCAAGGACAAAAGCTGTGTCATCGTCAATCTTTACTTCAGATCCGGCTGCGTGATTAATGTTATAAACATCGCTTCCTTCCCTTGTCTTACTAAGGAGGGATTCATAGTGATTAAGCAGATCGTCGCACTCATTTAAAAAAGAAGCGCATCTTTCCTGTGCTTTTTTATTTCTTGATATAAAGGAATCTGATTTGTCATAGAAATCTGAATCGTAAGCTACGATGGAAGTAAAGGTGTCTAAATGAAAACCGTTTACTTCACAGGATGAAAGCTTATCCTGCCCGCATCCTGCATAGAATGGGGCAGTGATAAGAATAAGTGACAAAAAGAAAAGAGTTTTTATACCGGATAATCTGGTTGAAGTCATTAGTTTGCCTTTTGTTTTAGTATTTTTGGAGATATTTTTACACTCATGTAGATATCGGCATATTGGGAAGCGGTCAGCTCCTCTATATAGTTTTGCATATAGTTTTTCTCAATGCCGTTTTTCTTAAGGACGTCAGCGGCCTTGTTGTAGGCGATGGCTGCTTCGTTCTCTGTATTATACTTTCCTATTACAAAGTCGCCTTTAATATGAATGATCGCTTTATATTTTAGGAATCCTCGCTCAGCGTATTGTCTTACGCCGTAGTATCTGTTTAGAATCTCTATATTTTCATAGCGAAGATCGCTGGAGTTACCATTTAAAAATCTGTAATCCCGTCCCTCAACTGCATAGCTTTTGATGCCGTATCTGGACAAAATACTTATCTGAGAGCCGTAGTCCGCCACAAACAAATGAGATCCCCTCTGCATTATCTTGTGGGATGAATAGTAGAAGAGATCATCAATGTCGAAGATCAGAGTCTGCTGCGGAGACAGATAGTATATAAAGAACTTTTTTTCAAGATAAATGGGCGTGGGAATATAAAGCCCCTTATCTCTGTAATTTACAAGGACAACGCACTTTTCAAAGGGAAGAGTCTGGTTTGATCTGTAGGAATCAAGGGTCCATTCCTTGTTTTCCAGAATCTTCTGAGCCTGCTCGTAGGCCTTTCCTGCGGCCCTGGCAGTTGAAAAAGAACCAAGCGCTATGTGCTTTCCTTTGTAGGTGATGGAAGCGCGATAGGACCTGGTACCGTCCTTGAGTTTTGTCTCGTATACACCGGTCAGATTACTTGCCATTTCAGTTTCCCCCTCTGTCAGCTGAAAAAGGTCATGTATTTTAACTCATTATGTGGTATACTTTTTACTCAAAGTATGTTCTTTTCAGATGCGAATGAATCTCAAAATGAATTATTATTCAGAGATACATTCAAATCGACTCATTTGTGAAAAGTCTTCTTTTACCTATTTTATCATATTAAACTTATATCAAACAATAAAAACGGAGGATTACGGCGTGGCAGAGATTTTGTATTCAAGTACCAGAGGAGATAAGAGTAAGGTGACTGCTTCACAGGCGATTCTTAAGGGGCTTGCAGCAGATGGAGGTTTATTTGTACCTGATCATATTCCCCATTTAGACAAGACACTTTCAGAGCTTAAGGAGATGAGCTATCAGGATACAGCTTATGAAGTAATGAAGCTATTACTCACTGATTTTACCGAAGAGGAGCTGCGTTATTGTATAGACCATGCTTACGATTCAAAGTTTGATACAGAGGTAATTGCACCTATGACAGAGGCTGACGGGGCTTTTTATCTTGAACTGTATCACGGAAAAACCATAGCTTTTAAAGATATGGCGCTTTCGATCCTCCCTTATCTCATGACTACAGCAGCTAAGAAGAATAACATAAAGAACGATATCGTTATTCTTACAGCTACCAGCGGAGATACCGGAAAAGCCGCACTTGCAGGCTTTGCAGATGTACCCGGAACCAAGATTGTTGTATTTTATCCCAAGCACGGCGTATCACCTATCCAGGAGCGCCAGATGGTTACTCAGGAGGGAGACAACACCTGCGTTATCGGAATCGAAGGAAACTTTGACGATGCACAGACGGGAGTTAAGAAGATCTTCACAGATCCTGAATTTGCCAGGGAGCTTGATGAAAAGGGATTCCAGTTCTCATCAGCAAACTCAATTAACATCGGACGTCTGATTCCTCAGATTGTTTACTACGTTTACGCATATACAAGACTTCTTAAGGAGGGCAGAATTGCTGATGGCGATGAGATAAATGTAGTTGTTCCCACAGGTAACTTTGGTAATATCCTTGCTTCATACTATGCAGCAAAGATGGGACTTCCAATAAAAACCTTTATCTGCGCTTCAAACTCCAATAAAGTTTTATATGATTTCTTTGGAACAGGAACATACGACAGAAACCGTGATTTTGTACTTACAAGCTCACCTTCAATGGATATCCTTATCTCATCAAACCTTGAGAGACTTATCTATCACATTGCAGGTGATAACGCTGAGGTAGACGCTTCTTATATGAAGAAGCTCACTGAGGAAGGAAAATACGAAATCACTCCGCAGATGAGAGAAGCTCTTAAGTGCTTCTACGGCGGATTTGCAACAGAGGAAGCTACAGCAGCTGCAATCAAGGACCTTTTCGAGAGCACAGGATATCTCATTGACACACATACAGCTGTCGCTTCTAGTGTATACTCAGATTATGTTAAAAAGACAGGGGATAAGACTGTTACAGTTATTGCTTCAACAGCAAGCCCCTACAAGTTTACAAGAAGCGTAATGCAGGCACTTGGTAAGGATGATGCAAATGCAGATGACTTCCAGCTTGCTGATAAGCTCTCAGAGATTTCTAAGGTTGAGATTCCTGAAGCAGTTACATCAATTCGCGATGCGAAGATCAGACACGACAAGGTTGTCGCTAAGGATGCACTTGCAGATGCAGTAAGGAGTTTTCTTTACAAATAACACAACAGATGTTGAGGAAAGGGGTATGAATGAGCATAAAACACGAAGCTAATATTTATTCAGATTGTACACCGGAACTTGAAAGTCTTGCTGGGGTTGTAGAAAAAGCCGATCAGATCAATCCTGACCTTTTTACAAAATATGATGTAAAAAGAGGATTGCGTGACGTTAATGGTAAGGGTGTCCTTACGGGACTTACCAATATTTCTACTATAAATGCGAAGAAAATAATTGGTGGAATAGAGACTCCCATGGATGGTGAGCTCTACTACAGAGGAATCAATGTAAAGGATATTGTACATGGTACGGCAAGCACCTCTAAGTTTGGATTTGAGGAGGCTGCGTATCTTCTTCTCTTTGGAAAACTTCCAAATGATGAGGAACTTAAGGGATTTTGCGAACTCCTTGGTTTTTACAGATCGCTTCCCACAGGATTTGTAAGAGATATTATCATGAAGGCTCCAAGCCGCGATATGATGAACACTCTTTCAAGAAGTGTCCTTACTTTGTATTCCTATGATGATTATGCAGATGATGTATCAATGCCAAATGTCCTTAGGCAGAGTCTTCAGATGATAAGTCTGTTTCCGCTTCTTGCTATATACGGATATCAGGCATATAACCATTATCACGAGGGTAAGAGTCTTTTTATTCACCCTCCCAAGGCAGAGCTGTCTACGGCAGAGCATATTCTTTATCTGCTTCGTCCTGACAGCAAGTACACAGAGCTTGAGGCGAGACTTCTTGATATCTGCCTTATTTTGCATATGGAGCACGGCGGTGGTAATAACTCATCATTTACTACCCACGTTGTCAGCTCTTCCATGACTGATACTTATTCAGTTATAGCTGCAGCTATCGGATCTCTTAAGGGTCCTCGTCATGGTGGTGCCAACATTAAGGTGATCCATATGTTTGACCAGATGGAGCAGGAGCTTAAGGACTGGTCCGATGAAGAAGAGGTTAAGGAATACTTAAAGAAGCTTCTTCACAAGGAGGCCTTTGACAAAGCAGGTCTTATCTATGGGGTAGGCCATGCTATTTACTCAAAGTCAGATCCGAGAGCTGTACTTCTTAAGGAATATACAATACAGCTTGCAAAAGAAAAGGGCATGGACAAAGAGCTTGCCCTCTACGAAATGGTTGAGAGACTTGCACCTGAAGTTATCAGCGCAGAGCGCAAGATGTATAAGGGTGTCAGCATAAACGTGGACTTCTATTCAGGCTTTGTTTACAAGATGCTTGAGCTTCCGGAAGAACTCTTTACACCTATGTTTGCCATTGCGCGTATAGTTGGATGGAGTGCTCACAGAATGGAAGAACTTGCAAACAACAGCAAGATCATTCGTCCTGCATATATGGCAGTGAGCGATTATAAGGACTATGTTCCTATGGAAGAGAGATAAAAAAAGCAGAGCGTTTTGGTAATTTGCGCTGCTTAGGAGGATATATTAAATGAATAAAGTTATTTGTGACAGATTAGCTGCACTTAGAGCAAAAATGGCAGCAAATGGCATTGATTACTATCTTATGCCTACATCTGATTATCACAATTCAGAGTACGCAGCAGATTTCTTCAAGGTAAGAGAGTTCTTCTGCGGATTCACAGGTTCAAACGGAACCTTGGTTGTATCAAAGGACTGGGCAGGAATGTGGACAGATGGCCGCTATTTCATCCAGGCTGAGAGAGAAATGGAAGGAACCGGAGTAACTCTCTTTAAGATGGGAGAGGAAGGCGTTCCTACAATTTCTGAGTATTTAGAGAAAAACATGGAAACAGGTGAAGTCCTTGGCTTTGACGGCAAGGTAGTTCCTGCTGCAGAGGGTCTTTCCTATGAGAAAAAGCTCTCTAAAAAGAAGATCAAGATCAGATATGACAAGGATCTTGCCATGGAAGTATGGACAGACAGACCGGCACTTCCCTGCAATCCCATCTATGTTCTTTCAGATGAACTTTGCGGAAAGAGCTTTGAAGAAAAGCTCAGCGACGTAAGAAAAGTAATGGATGAGAACAACGCAAGCGCATATCTTCTTTGCAAGCTTGATGATATCTGCTGGCTTACAAACCTTAGAGGAAATGACGTTGAGTGTAATCCTGTTATCCTCAGCTACTTATTTGTTACAAAGAAGAACGTTGTTTTATTTGTACAGATAGAAGAGCTTAACGATGAAGTAAGAAAATATCTTGAAGCCAAGAACATTGAAATAATGCCTTATAACCGCATCATTTCATGGCTTGATGAGTATGAGTACGAAGGAATAACTCTCTATGACGAGAGAAACGTAAGCTATCAGGTTTACAGAACTGTTGCTGACAATGCAAAGAATGTAGGAGCTACAGTTAAGAACATCCTTGATCCTACAGAAATGCTCAAGGCTTGCAAGAATGAAGTCGAGCTTAAGAACATAAGAGAAGTATATATCAAGGATTCAGCTGTACTTACCAAGTTCATTTACTGGGTTAAGCAGGCAGCAGGCAAGGAAGATTTAAACGAGTATACAGCAGCTATGCATCTTGATGCCATGAGAGCTGAGCTTCCCGGATTTATTGAGCTTTCATTCCCTACAATCAGTGCCTACAAGGATAATGCAGCTATGATGCATTACGAGGCTACAGAAGAAGCAAATGCAAAGATTAAGCCGGAGGGCTTCTTACTTGTAGATTCAGGCGCAACCTACATGGGTGGAACAACTGATGTCACAAGAACAATTGTCCTTGGACCTCTTACTGATGAAGAGAAAAAGCACTACACACTTACTACAGTCGGTATGCTTCAGCTTGCAAATGCCAAGTTCCTTGAGGGGTGCTGTGGTAAGAATGTAGATATCCTTGCAAGAATTCCGCTTTGGAATATCGGTATCGACTACAAGTGCGGAACAGGACATGGTATAGGCTATATGCTTAACGTTCATGAGGGTCCTCACAGCATCAGATGGAGATCCCGTTCTGTAGAGGATGAAGCTCCTCTTAAGGAAGGCATGATCGTATCAGATGAGCCCGGCGTTTACATTGAAGGAAAGCACGGTATCAGAATAGAGAACATAATCGAAGTAGTTAAGGAGTTTAAGAACAGCGACGGACAGTTCCTTGGTTTTAGACACCTTACTTATGTTCCCCTTGATCTTGATGCTATCGATACAAAGTATCTTCAGCCAAAGGATATCGAAGCTATCAACGAATACCACAAGGCAGTTTATGAGAAAATCGAGCCCTTGATCGAGGAAAGCGAGATAAAAGCTTGGCTTAAGGAGGCTACTAGACCGATACAGTAGAGTATCACTGGAGTTTCCTTAATAAAACCTTAATAAACATTTATGACAAAATTGCTTGAAATGCTGTGTTTATGATTTATAATGAAATCAAAGAACTGCAGAAGCAGTTTTATCGGTTAAATGTCCGACCTGGAATGTGCGACAACTCCGGTGTAATTTGAACCTACATTTACTTTAAACGGGACACCTATATTGCCACTCAAATGTCACGCCTTCGGCCCTGCACATGTGCAGACCAGCTATGGGAGAGGAAGACAGCTGTGATGGTCGCGGTAACCCACCTGGCGTATGCTAGGAGTCAAATAACCGGAACCGGCATCCCGGGACAAAACATTAGAACAGCCTTATTTTTGAGGCTGTTTTTTGTTTGCAAAAACTCATTTGGTTATGGAAAGTTTATTTGTTTATGCTTTTTTAGAATGATATAATGAATTTACAGATAAAAAAGTTCGAAATTCGGAAAATGTTCGAAAGGAGAATGTAATGCTTGCATCACTGATTCCGTTGTTTGATGACGACATGAAGGTATGTGCATATTCTGTATTTGCTCAAAGAGAGAATCATCTCATGCATCCTCACCTTATGGGAACAGGATTCCTTGATAATGTTGTGAATATCGTGGGTCTTGATATTGTTGATAGTATCGGTACAAACGTTTTATCAGGGGATAAGGAAGTATTTGTTGAAATAAATAATATTTCCATTTTTGCAAATATAGAGGATCAGTGTAATGCGCCTAAATCCAGAATAGTTCTTTTGCTGGATAACTCAGTTCTTCCTGAGGAGCCTTATCTTGCAAGGCTTTGGGATCTTAGAGGACAGGGATATAAGATTGCCATAAGAAAACTTTCTGGCAACCAGTTTGACAGTTACAGACCTATTCTTGGTATGTGTGATTATATCCTTCTTGATCATCGCAAGATCAATATCAGAAGTGCCAGATTGTATTTCAAGAAAGCATTTCCGGATATCAAGATGTGCGCTGTAGGCGTTGACACCTTAGATGATTACGAGAGGCTTACATCCGATGGTTCCTATGACCTCTATGAGGGTGCATTCTTCAGAGTTCCCGTTGAGGATTCTGAGAGAACAGTATCACCTCTTAAGATTACATACATAGAGCTGTTAAATGTAGTTAATAATCCTGATTTTGATCTTCAGGATGCGGCTGATGTCATCGGAAAGGATGCAGCGCTTGTTATTTCCATGTTGGAGATGGTTAATCACATGAGTATTAATTCTGAGATTACATCTGTCAGACATGCAGCTGCAATGCTTGGACAAAAAGAACTTAAAAAATGGATAAATACAGCGGTTACCAAGGAGCTGTGTGCAGATAAGCCCAGCGAGATAACCAGAATCTCTATGGTAAGAGCAAAATTTGCAGAGAATCTGGCTGATGTTTACGACATGAAGAATCTCTCTTCAGAGCTTTTCCTTATGGGACTTTTCTCACTCCTTGATATCATGATCGATCAGACAATGGAGCAGTCCTTAAAGCTTGTTCATGTAAGTAAAAAGATTGAGGATGCGCTTCTTAATAACACAGGTGAGCTGTGGCCGGTACTGGATTTTATATTCAACTATGAAAACGCTTCCTGGCAGGAAGTATCAAGACTTATGATCCTTAACAACATAGATATGGATAAAGTTTATGATGCGTATACCGGAGCACTTCGCTGGTACAGAGACCTGATTGATCCGATTCAATAAAACAGATTTGACCCGATTCTACAGCCGCTCCTAAGGGGGCGGCTTTTATTATTTCAATCTTTGACTTTAGCGTAGTAAAGAGTTGAAAGCAGATGGATGATATTATATAATAACTCCAATTGTAAAAATTTGAGGAGATGCACGCTATGAAGAAATATCTGGAGATGACAAAAGCAGAGCTTGAGAAGGAATTAGTAGAGCTCAAGGCACAGTATAAGAAGTATCAGGGAATGGATCTGACACTTAATATGGCGAGAGGAAAGCCCTGTCACGAACAGCTTGACCTTTCAATGGGGATGATGGATGCACTTAATTCAGATGCCGACCTTTCCTGCGAAGACGGTACTGACTGCCGTAACTATGGCGTGCTTACAGGTATAGATGAGGCCAAAGTTTTAATCGGCGCAATGATGGAGAATAAGCCCGAAAATATCATTATTTACGGTAATTCATCTCTGAACGTAATGTATGATACTGTTTCAAGAGCTTATACTCACGGAATTATGGGAAATACTCCCTGGTGCAAGCTGGATAAGATTAAATTTCTTTGCCCTGTTCCGGGTTATGACAGACATTTTGCGATTACCGAGTATTTCGGAATAGAGATGATCAACATTGATATGACTCCCGAAGGTCCTGACATGGACCAGGTTGAGAAGCTTGTGGAATCAGATGAAGCAATAAAGGGTATCTGGTGTGTTCCTAAGTATTCCAATCCCCAGGGATATTCATATTCAGATGAGACAGTAAGACGTTTTGCAAGACTTAAGCCTGCAGCAAAGGACTTCAGAATTTTCTGGGATAATGCATATGGTATTCACCATCTCTACGATGATGATCAGGATTATCTGATTGAGATCCTTGCAGAGTGTAAGAAGGCAGGAAATCCTGACCTTGTTTATAAGTTTGCTTCCACTTCCAAGATCACTTTCCCCGGAAGCGGAATCGCTGCCCTTGCTACATCACTTAATAACCTTGATGATATTACAACGCAGCTTCAGAACCAGACTATCGGTCATGATAAGGTTAACCAGCTTAGACATGTGCGTTTCTTTGGTGATATCGAAGGAATGAAGGCACATATGAGAAAGCATGCTGACATCATAAGACCTAAGTTTGATGCAGTTTTAGAGATCCTTGAGAGAGATCTTACTCCCTGCGGAATCGGAGAGTGGACAAAGCCCAAGGGAGGTTACTTCATTAGCTTTGATGCACCCGAAGGATGTGCTAAGGCTATCGTAGACAGAGCTAAGAAAGCCGGCGTAACTATGACAGGCGCAGGCGCAACCTTCCCTTACAAGAAGGATCCCCATGACAGCAACATCAGAATAGCTCCCACATTTCCTTCACTTGGAGAGCTTAGAACAGCCATGGATATCTTTACAGTATGTGTAAGACTTGTTTCAGCAACTAAGATTCTTGAAAACATGGAAAACGCACCTGTTAAAGAAGAAAAGAAATCTACAAAGAAATAAAGGACATTTTATGGCAAAAGGTTTTCCGCCTATTAGCAAAAATGATATGAAAGAGATGGGCATAGACCAGCTTGACTTTGTCTATGTATGTGGTGATGCATATGTGGATCATTCAAGCTTTGGTGCGGCCATCATTGTAAGAACATTAGAGGCTCACGGTTATAGCGTGGGCCTTATTTGTCAGCCCGATTTTAGGGATGAAAACAGTATAACCGTTCTGGGAGAGCCAAGGCTTGGGTTCCTGGTTTCTGCAGGCAACATGGATTCCATGGTAAACCATTACACCGTTGCCAAAAAGAAGAGGAAGACAGATGCCTACAGCCCCGGGGGAGTAAGGGGAAAGCGCCCGGATTATGCGGTTATCGTTTATTGCAATCTGATCAGAAAAATATACAAAAACAATCCAATAATAATCGGTGGAATCGAAGGAAGTTTAAGAAGACTTGGGCACTACGATTACTGGTCAAATAAGGTCAGAAGATCGATCCTTCTTGATTCCGGTGCAGATATCGTATCCTACGGAATGGGAGAAGTGAGCATCGTTGAGATAGCAGATGCGCTATCTTCCGGATTAGATGTAAAGGATATTACCTTTGTAAATGGAACAGTCTATAAGACAAGAAATGAAGAAGACATCTATGATGCAGTAAGACTTCCGGATTTTGAGGATATAAAAAGCGATAAGAAGAGCTACGCCGAGAGCTTTAGGATTCAGTATCAGAACACTGATCCTTTTAATGGAAAAAGACTTTATGAAACCTATGATAAGAGTCTTTTCGTTGTACAAAATCCCCCTGCAAGGCCACTTACCCAGCAGGAACTTGATGATACCTATGACAGACCTTACATGAGGGCTTGGCATCCAATTTACGATTCTCAGGGAGGTGTTCCAGCCTTCAATGAGATAAAGTACTCAATAACTTCAAACAGAGGTTGCTTTGGGGAGTGTAATTTCTGTGCGCTTACATTCCATCAGGGAAGAATAGTACAGTGCAGAAGCCATGAATCGATTATTAAAGAGGCAAAGCTTTTTAAGGAAGAAAAAGACTTTAAGGGATATATCCATGATGTGGGAGGTCCCACAGCCCAGTTTAGAGCACCCGCCTGCAAAAAGCAGATGACAAAGGGCGCTTGCCCAAATAAGAAGTGTCTGCATCCCGAAGTATGTAAAAATATGGATGTGGATCACAAGGATTATATGAAGCTTCTCAAAAAGCTAAGAGAAATGCCGGGAATCAAAAAGGTATTTGTAAGAAGCGGTATTAGATTTGACTACCTTCTTGCAGACAAGGACCAGAGCTTTTTAAGGGAGCTTTGTAAGCATCATATAAGCGGACAGCTCCGTGTTGCTCCGGAGCATATATCAGATAACGTCCTTGATAAAATGGGTAAACCCAAGGTCAAGGTATATGACAAGTTTATCGAGAAGTTTGATAAGGTGAACAAGGAACTAGGACTTAATCAGTACGCGGTGCCTTATCTTATGTCATCCCATCCAGGAAGTACCTTGAAGGATGCAATTGCTCTTGCTGAATACTTATGTAAGCACAGGCTGAGCCCCGAGCAGGTTCAGGACTTTTATCCAACGCCGGGAACAGTGTCCACCTGTATGTATTACACAGGCATAGACCCTATTTCCATGAAGGAAGTATATGTAGCCAAAGATCCTCATGAAAAGGCTATGCAGAGGGCACTTATTCAGTTTAGAAGACCTGAGAACTATGACCTTGTAAAGGAAGCTCTGTTAAAGGAGCACAGAGAAGACCTTATAGGATTTGGGAAGGAATGCCTTATTCCTCCGAGAAAGCCTACGGAAGACAGAGATTTCCACAGGAAAAATACCGGAAATAAGGGTAATAAGACAAATAAAGGTAATACCGGAAATAAAGGCTTTTCAAAGGATAAAAAGAAAAAACCTGTAAACAAGGGAAAAACCGGACCTAAGCGAAATGGTAAAAAAAATAGAGCTTAAATAGCTCTTTTGGGAGGAGGAGCTGTCAGGTGGGGAACCCGACAGCCCTGGTATGAAAAAAGTTTTGTTGGGGGAGTCAGAAGTTATTCACTTCTGATATTGTTATAATACAACCTAAATTTGTCTAAAGTATGTACGTTCCCTTAAAGAAACATAACAACTGTTAGGAAATACTTAAGGAAGTATTATTAAATCATAAACTATCATATTTTTGCGTTTTTGTAAATAGAATATGATTAAAAAGGAAGGATATTTATATGGACAGAAAAAAGATAATCGTTAAAACCAGTATTATAGGCATAGTAACCAACTGCATTCTTGCGGGTTTTAAGGCTTTTATCGGAATTATTTCAGGTTCCATAGCTATTACACTTGACGCTGTAAATAATCTAAGTGATGCTTTGTCATCTGTTATCACAATTCTTGGAACAAAGCTTGCGGGAAAAGCTCCAGACAAAAAGCATCCCCTTGGCTACGGACGTATAGAGTACGTAAGTACAGCCATGATCTCAGTCATCGTGCTTTATGCAGGTGTGACATCCTTTATAGAATCAGTAAAAAAGATATTCAATCCGGAGATCCCTTCGTATTCAACGATTTCTCTTGTAATCGTTGCAGTTGCCGTTGTAGTGAAGATAGTTCTCGGAACTTATGTAAAGAATAAGGGAAAAGAAGTTAATTCAGATTCTCTTGTGGCTTCAGGAGAGGATGCAAGACTTGATTCCGTAATATCAGCTTCAACTCTGGTGGCAGCCTTTATCTTTATATTTACCGGGCTGTCTCTTGAGGCATATCTTGGTGCGGTGATCTCCGTCATCATTATAAAAGCCGGTGCTGAGATGCTAAGAGATACACTGTCACAGATTCTTGGTGAGAGGATACAAAATGATTTTACTTTGGCTGTAAAAAAGACTGTGGCTTCATTTCCGGAGGTTGCAGGCGCTTATGACCTTATCCTTCATAACTACGGACCTGACAAGTATATTGGATCTGTTCATATCGAGGTTCCGGAGGATATTTCAATCAAAAAGCTTGATCAGCTTGAGAGAGAAATAGCACAGAAGGTTTATAAGGAACACGGAGTAATCATAGAAGCAGTCGGAATTTACTCGCAAAATGCAGAAGATTCTGTTGCAGGAAAGCTTCACAATGAGATTGTAAGGGTTATAATAAAACATGATTTTGTTAAACAGATACACGGCTTTTATTATGATGAGGTAAAACAGTATGTGTCTTTTGATATAGTAATAAGCTTTGATGCACCTGACCCTGAAAAGATTTTTGAAGAGATCATGACAGATGTCAGAGCAGCGTATCCCGATTATGAATTTGAGGTGGCTCTCGACAGGGATATTAGCGGCTGACGAGCTTTTTTGGTAGGAGAGAGAAATGTTATTTTTACTAAATTCAATACTTCTAGGTGTTGGCCTTGCAATGGATGCCTTTTCAGTATCTATTGCTGATGCAATGGCTAACCCCACTATGAAAAACTCAAGGAAAAACCTGATTGCAGGAACCTATGCGATTTTTCAGTTCCTTATGCCTGTAATAGGTTATGCCTGCGTACATAAGGCGGCTACTGTTTTTACAGAGTTCCAGAAGTTTATTCCATGGATAGCACTTATCCTTCTTGCTTACATAGGCGGAAAGATGCTTCTAGAGGGGCTTAGAAACCAGTTTGGAGAGGAAGAGGTTGAACCTGCCGATCTTACGCTTAAACTCCTGTTAGTTCAGGGTATTGCTACTTCAATCGATGCGCTTTCAGTAGGATTTACAATTTCAGATTACACATGGGTGATGGCGATTGGCGCAGCATTTATCATCGCAGTTGTGACTTTTGTTATCTGCAGAATGGGCCTTCATCTAGGAAGAAAATTCGGATTAAAGCTTGCGGGAAGAGCTACGATTTTTGGCGGCATAATTCTTATAGGAATAGGAATCGAGATTTTCTTAAAAGGATTCTTTGGATTCTAAGGCGAACCGGATTCGGCGTAAATATATAGATTGCAAGGAGATACAAATGGCGAAGATCAAGAACATTGAGCAGCTTACAGAGAATAGATTTGTAAACCTGTTTCATTTTTCCGGAGAAAACTCCAAGGGACATAAATCAAATTACTATGTGGCTGCAAGGACTAAGGACAAAGAAGGCCTTAAGGCAGTTAAACATAGAAATGATGCGGACGGAGTATCAATTTATGCTCTGTGCGGAGAAAAGAAGGATAAGGTAGTTCTTGTAAGACAGTACAGATACCCTATAGACTCATATATCTATGAGTTTCCTGCAGGACTTTGCGAGGAGGGTGAGAACTTCAAGGAAGCTGCTGTTAGAGAACTTCATGAGGAGACAGGTCTTAATTTCCATCCACTCGAAGTTGATTCTTTGTACGAGGAGCCCAGATTCTCCTCAGTTGGTATGACTGATGAATCCGTGGCTATGGTATATGGCTATGCTGACGGCGAGATAAGCGATAAGTTCCAGGAAGTCAGCGAGGAAATAGAAGTTGTTATCGCTGACAGGGATGAAGTCAGAAGGATTCTTAAGGAGGAGCAGGTAGCAATACTTGCGGCATATCAGCTCATGCATTTTTTGCATGACGAGGATCCCTTCGCATTCCTTAATATATAAATGAGATAATGTTTGTTGTCGGTAATTGGTAAAAGCTTGGTTTTGGGGAAATCATTATTAGTATTTAAAAGGAATTGAAACTATGTCAATCAGAGAGAATTTACTTGAAGTAGAAGAGAAAATACAGAAGGCCTGCGAAAGAGCAGGTCGTGACAGAAGTGAAGTTACACTTATTGCCGTAAGTAAGACAAAGCCTGTATCCGATATCAGGCAGGCAATGGACTGCGGAATAAAGGTATTTGGGGAAAATAAGGTTCAGGAAATAAGAGATAAGACAGAGGAGATCAAGGAACCCCTTGACTGGCATATGATAGGGCATCTGCAGACTAACAAGGTAAAGTATCTGCCGGGAAAGGTCTGCATGATCCATTCTGTAGATAAAATGAGCCTTGCAGAGGAAATCGAGAAACAGGCTGCAAAGCATGATCTCGTTATGGATGTTTTATGCGAGGTTAATATGGCAGGGGAGGATTCCAAGTTTGGCCTTACTCCGGAGGAAGCTCCTGATTTTGTGAGAAGTATCGCAGCTTTCCCTCACGTAAGAGTAAGGGGGCTTATGACAATTGCTCCCTACACGGATGATCCTGAAACTAACAGGGAGTACTTTAGGAAACTCCGTGAAATGAAGGATATGCTTTCTGCCGAGAATATCCCCGGCACCCAGATCGATACCTTATCCATGGGAATGACCGGAGACTACGAAGTCGCCATCGAAGAGGGCGCCACCTTCGTCCGCGTCGGCACCGGCATCTTCGGCGAGCGCAATTATGGCATTTCATGACGCCCCGCGTAAAAAATGTCCGCGCAGAAATGATTGTTTACGGCTACTCTGTATGACATCTCACTAAGCTCGATAGAACCTCGCTAAGTGATCTGCACATCCGCGCTGAATCATTAAATAAAATACGACCGCAAATGCCTCATATCGTGTTACTCAAAACAATCGGCATTTGCGGTCGTATTTTATTTATGCGCCGTTGGCTACGGCTTTTAGGGCTTCGAATTCGGATTCGAAGACACCGCCCATTTTTTCCAGTTCATCCCACGCATACCATGAACCTGACAACTGAATTCCGTTTATGGAAACATCGGTTACAACCACCATGAAAGGCTTGTGGTTAATAACAATGTAGGCTGTACGGTTAAGAGCAAGCGGGATAACATAAATATGCCCTGTGTCAGTCATGTAATTAATCTGATCCAGTGTGAAGTTCTTGTTTAAAGGCATAGTCCTTTGCATCAGATACTCCCTTTGTCTTCGGGCAACAATAATCTACTCTTTTATTCTAAATTTTATTGCAGTTTATAGCAAGAAAACGATTATAAAATATAAATAAAATTGCTAACTGTTCCAATATCACTAAGAAATAATATAATGTCATAGTAAGAAAAAATACGGTGGAAGTGCTATGAAAATAAGAGAATTCGTCGAAGCAGATTATCAGAATTTATACGAAACATTATCTGATCCGGAAGTGATGAAGTATATAGAAGAACCTTATTCTGAGGAAAAGACTTTGGTCTTTCTTCAAGATGCAGGATTATGTGATAAACCATTGATCTATGCAGCCGAGAATGACAATGGCAATTATGTTGGTTATGTAATCTACCATGACTACGATATTAGCAGCGTGGAAATAGGATGGATTCTTAAAAAATCTGAATGGGGCAAGGAATACGCCAGAGAACTTACCAAACCTATGCAAAACATATAGAAATGCAGATGTTTATATAAAGGTGGCGTTTGAACGTATATTGGATTGTTTGACCAAAATGTCAGAAAAATAGCTATTTTGCAGGATGATTTACTGTGAAATGGCTATTTTTTCTGTTATATTTAAAATATGTTTTTTAGATAAGGAGAGTTATGAATATGGTAGAAATGAAAAAGTTGGGCATGGAAAGCTATGA
>JAILPB010000018.1 GCA_024690485.1 Butyrivibrio sp.
GATTAAATAATTGTTTATATCAATGTGGATCATATCCCCTTCTTCAACCAAAGAAATAGGTCCGCCCGCATAAGCTTCGGGAGATACATGACCTATAGAAGCGCCTCTTGAAGCACCTGAAAATCTTCCGTCTGTAATTAAGGCAACGCTCTCGCCAAGTCCCATTCCTGCTATGGCGGATGTGGGATTAAGCATCTCTCTCATTCCGGGGCCGCCCTTAGGACCTTCATATCTGATAACAACAACGTCGCCTTCCTTGATCTTTCCGCCAAGAATTGCTGCAATCGCATCTTCTTCGCAGTCAAATACTCTTGCGGGTCCTTCATGAACCATCATCTCAGGAACAACTGCAGATCTCTTTACTATACCTGTATCAGGTGCAAGATTACCCTTAAGTACAGCTATACCACCATTGGGCATATAAGGATTCTCTATAGGTCTGATAACCTCAGGATCAAGATTTCTTACACCGGCAATGTTCTCACCAACGGTCCTTCCGGTACAGGTAATAAGGTCTGTATGTAAGAGATTCTTTTTATTAAGCTCAGCCATGACAGCATAAATTCCGCCTGCCTCATTTAAGTCCTCCATGTAAGTAGGACCTGCAGGTGCAAGATGGCAGAGGTTTGGAGTTCTGTCAGAAATCTCATTTGCCATCTCCATATTGATCTCTACACCAGCTTCGTGAGCAATTGCAGGGATATGAAGCATTGTATTTGTGGAGCATCCAAGAGCCATATCCATAGCAAGAGCATTCTCAAAAGCTTCCTTTGTCATGATATCTCTGGGTCTGATGTTATTCTTAACGAGCTCCATGATCTGGTATCCTGCCTGCTTAGCAAGTCTTATACGGGCAGAGTATACTGCGGGAATTGTACCGTTTCCTCTAAGGCCCATTCCGATTGCCTCAGTAAGGCAGTTCATGGAATTAGCTGTGTACATACCTGAACATGAGCCGCAGGTAGGACAAACCTTTTCCTCAAACTCATTAAGTTCATCTTCTGTCATTTTTCCCGCTGAATATGTACCAACAGCTTCAAACATAGATGAGAGTGAGCGTTTTTTGCCATTTACTCTTCCAGCCATCATAGGACCGCCTGAGCAGAAAATTGTAGGAATATTAACTCTGGCAGCTGCCATAAGAAGTCCGGGAACGTTCTTATCGCAGTTAGGTATCATAACCATTCCGTCAAAGGCATGAGCCATGGCAAGACACTCAGTACTATCAGCAACAAGGTCCCTTGTTACAAGTGAATATTTCATACCAACATGTCCCATTGCAATACCGTCACATACGGCAATTGCGGGAACGATAACAGGCATACCGCCGGCTTCTGCTACGCCAAGCTTTACAGCCTGTGCAATTCTGTCAAGTTCCATATGTCCGGGAACTATCTCACTTTGTGAACTAACGATTCCTATAAGTGGTTTTTTCCTCTCCTCTTTTGTAAAACCAAGGGCATTAAACAAACTCCTGTGAGGTGCCTGCTGTAAGCCTTCCATAACTCTGTCACTGTTCATAACCTAACCTCCTACCTTTTATATAAAACAAAATGTTCATTCTCGTAAAAAATATGCATCTCGGAATTGATGTAATCCCAGGGAATAGTGTCATAGTTTTGATAAAACTTCCAGTCATCATATCCATGATAGGCTTCCTTCATCATATTTCTGTCTATCAAAACAAAGTCACAATCGTAAACATCAGTATTTGTGCACTCAACGTCGAATCCGAATTTAAGAAGATATTCCTGATCGCAGTCAAGGACGCACAATTTCTTATTTTCATCAGGTCTTGCTATGTATAGAGCATTATAGCAATCCGCTTCTCTATCTCCATACTGAGCATAATACTCAGGTTTTAATATGGATGATATAACAAATAGGAACATTATTACAACCGGAAGATAATAAATCATTATCTTAAGACGGCTGTTAACAAGTTTATCCTTGAAACAGGCCTCAAGTCTGATATTCAAGTGCTCAATAACTACAGCAATAGATACAGCTGTGATAACTCCCATATAACTGAAAACACTGAAATTGGGGAGTTTTGCCTGGAGCATCAAAATCAGCTGAAAACCAATTGAGTTAACAAGAATAATAAGACTGAATATGGTTCTGCTGTTTTCAAAATGCCTCACGCACTCGCTAAACAGAATAATAAGCCCACACAATACAATGATGATTGTAGCTACGAAAGTATCCGGGTACATGGATCTTGCCAGACCCAAAACCCACTCTCTAAATCTGTTTAGATAGCCTGCTCTCTCAACGCTCTGTGTAAAAGGCTGGAAAAGCATGTATTCTATACCTTCTATGACAGATTTAAAGGGATGCTTTAGTATCATCTGCACATGGGACATGCCATAATATATGGTACCTTCATCTTTGATAAGAAGGTTAGAGCCTATGGATAGCCATATTATAAGGTAAAGAAAAAAAGTAATAGCTGCAGATATAAGCCCTGCAATAATACATCTTTTAAGCTTTTTAAAATATCTGTTTTTCCAGATAGGATCATTTCTATCCAGAGTTCTGTATCCGTTTATTATAAGGAATAGTCCGGCTGCGGCACATGTAGGAATAACCCAGTATATGCTGCCCGGAAGTGTATATAGCCCAAGTACCATTGAGGCCGAAAAAATAATGTAATCCTTAAGTTTAAACTCCTCAGCTGAACATATAAGGCAAAGCTGCCTTATGCTTATAAGAAAGCAGGTAGTTGCTAAAGTATAGCCTCTTCCCTGAACAGCAAGCTCATTAACAAGCATGCAGGAAGCATAAAGTATCATTGCTCCATAGGACATCCATTTATCCATGTACCTTTTACATATCCTGAATATAAGATATGGGTTCAAAAGGGCACATATAAAGGAAACTCCTCTAAGACCTATGTATGAGTTGCCAAAAACATCCAATATAGCTGATAAGACAGAATATCCCACATGGTTATTTGGCAGTGGCCAGTGAGTAGCCGCATGCAACGGTCCTCTGCTTATAAAAAAATAATAAGTATATAGTTCATCATACCAGGGTGTAAGATATGCCGCCCTCCATACATAATAGAAAGCAAGCAAAATAAGCGTAAGAACTACAGCCATGTCCACTGGTTCCTGTGGCAGATAGTCATTTAAGATTATATATGATTCATTATCAGATGATTCTTTCCGCAATCAGATCTCCCATCCTTTTACAACCACATTTTTTATCTTCGGATACATCTCCGCATCCTAATAGGTCAGATGTTCTATAGCCTTCCTGTAAAGTTTTTTGAACTGCATCCTCTATAGCCTTAGCTTCTTTATCAAGTTTAAATGTATACTTAAGCATCATTGCAGCAGAGAGAATTGTCGCTATAGGATTAGCAATATCTTTTCCTGCAATATCAGGAGCGCTTCCGTGGCTTGGCTCATATAAACCAAAACTGGTCTCATTAAGGGATGCGCTTGGAAGCATTCCTATTGATCCTGTTACCATGCTGGCTTCGTCAGATAAAATATCTCCAAACATATTCTCTGTAAGAACCACATCAAACTGTGAAGGATTCTTAACGATCTGCATAGCACAGTTGTCTACAAGCATATGCTCTAAGGTTACATCAGGGTAAGCTACCGCAACCTCTTCAGTTACTTTTCTCCAAAGTCTTGAAGAATCAAGAACATTTGCTTTATCTACGCTTATAACCTTTTTATTTCTCTGTCTGGCCACTTCAAAAGCCTTTATGGCAATTCGTCTGATCTCACTCTCTTTATATTCAAGGCTGTCCTTAGCAACAAGCTCTCCATCAATTTCTTTGGTTGATCTGTCACCAAAATAAAGTCCACCGGTTAGTTCTCTCATAATAAGCATATCGAAGCCTTTTTCAGCGGTTTCGGATTTAAGAGGACATGCTTCTTTTAGTTCAGAGTACAAAAATGCAGGTCTTAAATTGGCAAACAGGTTAAGTGCTTTTCTGATTTTTAAAAGTCCTGCCTCAGGTCTAAGGCTTGGCTCAAGTTTATACCAGGGAGAAGTAGTGGTGTCTCCGCCAATTGAACCCATCAAAACAGCATCAGATTTCTTACATATATCAATTGTCTCATCAGTAAGGGGAACTCCGTATGCATCTATGGAGCATCCGCCCATGAGAACGTCTGTATATTCAATTTCATGACCGTATTTTTCGCAGGTGGCATTTAAAACCTTCTTAGCCTCTGCTACGATCTCCGGGCCGATACCGTCACCGGAAATGCACGCAATATTAAGCTTCATACTCTACTCCTCATCTTTACTATGATATAAGAAAAGCCGGCAGACTTTTAGAAAGAACGCCGGCTTACATATTTAATTAATTATTTTGTCTTCTCGTCATTAGATGCATTATTTACTGCATCCTCAGGCTTTTCAACCTCAACGATAGCTTCCTTGACCATAGGAATACGACAGTTTCTGTTGTTACCAAACTCAACGATAACTGTTGAAGTCTCATCGTCGATATCGATTACTGTACCGATGAAACCACCTGTAGTTCTTACGCTGTCACCAACAGCAAGCTGTGATAAAAGCTGTGCTTTCTGCTTCTGCTCTTTTCTCTGAGGGCGAAGCATTACAAAGTAAAGAAGAGCAAAGATTGCAACATAGATAATGATGATAAACATTCCGTTCATACCTGTTCCGGTTGCCTGTGTTGCTTCAAGAGCCATCATATTTCCAAAACTCATTTTCAAAAACCTCCAAAACACAATATAAATATTTATTTTGCAAAAGACCCACGAAAGCCGCATAGGGCTTATGTGTCATCATTGCACATATTTAGTAGTTTACACTGAATAAAGAATTAAGACAAGTGAAGTTTTTAACCCTTTTTCCAACCCTTGGCTATATCATATTTAAACTGAGAGTCCTCTGTATCGTACTCCTTAAAGCCTTCAAGGGTCTTATTCTTAAATTCCTTAAATCTGCCTTCATCAAGAGCCTTCCTGATATCCTCTGTAAGATGATTGTAAAAATACAGATTATGGAGAACGCAAAGCCTCATTCCAAGCATCTCTCCGGACTTAAGAAGATGTCTTATATAGCTCCTTGAATATCTTCTGCAGGCAGGACACTGACAGCCCTCTTCAATCGGTCTGTCATCAAGCTCGTATTTGGCATTAAGAAGGTTTAAATGGCCCTTCTTAGTATAGAGGTGACCATGTCTTCCGTTTCTGCTTGGATATACGCAGTCAAAGAAGTCGATTCCTCTATCAACTGCCTCTAAGATATTGGCAGGAGTTCCAACGCCCATAAGATATGTAGGCTTATTTTTAGGAAGATGCTCTGTTACAACGTCAAGTACGTGATACATCTCCTCATGGCTCTCACCAACTGCAAGACCACCGACTGCATAACCGTCAAGGTCCATATCAGCTATTCTCTTGGCATGTTCAATTCTAAGATCATCAAAAATGGCCCCCTGATTGATTCCAAAGAGCATCTGATTCTTGTTTATTGTATCCGGAAGGCTGTTAAGTCTGTCCATTTCCTTTTTACATCTGACAAGCCATCTTGTTGTTCTGTCTACAGACATCTTGACATATTCGTGCTCAGCGCGGGCTGAGGGGCACTCATCAAAAGCCATGGCGATTGTAGAAGCAATATGGGACTGAATCCTCATACTCTCCTCAGGTCCCATGAAAAGCTTATGCCCGTCAATATGTGATCTGAAATATACGCCCTCTTCCCTGATCTTCCTGTTTTCAGATAAGGAGAACACCTGGAATCCGCCGGAATCAGTAAGTATGGGCTGTTTGCAGTTCATAAACTTATGAAGTCCGCCCATTTTATAAATGACGTCATCTCCCGGACGAAGGTGCAGATGATAGGTATTTGATAAAACAACCTGTGTACCTATCTGCTCAAGATCCTCAGTTGAAACACCGCCCTTAATTGCAGCAACAGTTGCCACATTCATAAAAACAGGAGTCTGTATTGTACCGTGTACCGTCTCAAACTCCCCTCGCTTTGCCATACCTTCTTTTTTTAATAACTTATACATTAATTTTCCTTTGAAATAATTGATTATTAACTAATACGCTTTAATTCTATAATGAAGAAAAACGGGCTGTCAAACCGACAGCCCTAAACTTTTAGTCATACATATATATATCCCAAAACTCTTCCAAACACAAGCCGTTTTCATACATTTTTGTCGCAGCCTCAACTCCGACATATCTAAAATGCCAAGGCTCGAATTCTATTCCGGTGATATTCTCCTTACCCTGTAAATATCTTAAACAGAATCCATACTTGTAACTGTTCTCTGCAAGCCATTTGCCGGCAGCAGTATCTCCAAATCCTTCATCAAGTGAAGAATAACCTGCAGTTACAATATCAAAAGCCAAGCCTATCTGATGTTCTGAAGATCCGGGTACCGTTACAGCCTGGGATGAGTAATTATAAGCATCCATATATGAATAGCCTGCGCTCATATAATACTCAATCTTCCTTGCGAAAAGTCCCTCCTGCCTTTCAAGATCCCTATAAGGAGAACAGATAACGAGGCTGACCCCGTCATCACTTGCAGCTTTTAGCATGGACTTGAGTGGTCCTATAACTCTTTCATCACAATGCATAGAAGCATTGATATTTCCAAGTGGAAACGTGTAATCATCAGGTATTGGATGTTGCTTATTTACGAGTATAATCTTCCAATCATCTGCATCAAATTCAAAATCCGAAGAATCCAAAAAGCTATCTTCTTCAATAACTTCTGCCTCAACATCTGATGTATCATCCTCCTGAATATCAAAGTCCTCAAGAGAGTATACCTCGTCAGTTAAAACCTCATCTTCTGAAAATTTGTCCGTATCAATAACAACCTCCGGGTCAATCTCCACGGTTTCTGCAAGAACCGCATCTGACTCCGGTGCTATTTCCCCAAGCGATTCGGACGTGTAATAATCCGTACTAACTTCCTCACCCTCGTTTTCAGAGACAAAACTAATGTCAAGAGTTAAAGCTTCCGGATAAGAAAAGCTGCTGCTCATAACAAAGAAGAACATCATGCTGGCAAAGCATGTGTACCTTTTGATATTACGTCCAAAGTGAATCCCACATTCGTAAACAGTAAGGACCACCATGGCATACAGCATTCCGAAAATCTGTAGTCTCTTATGTCTCCTGTTAAATCTTTTGACCTTATCAGTGACTTTGTCACGAAAGGTCGGTCCCATTTGAAGCCTATTTGCATGCATGGCTTTTTCCCCATAAAAAAAATAATTCATATGTTATTATATAACATGTTACGAAAATATTACAACCAAAAATTAAGATTTTTTTAAGAATTCCTATCGACATTCTTAAGGAAACAATTTTTCTATCATTAAATATCGATTATTTCGAAAAAAACTTTAGCCTGTATAATTATTTATTTTGTTTGTATTAAAAAGAAATCTGTGCAAAAATAGGTAAAAGCAATACCCGAATAAATTACTTACTAAGGAGATACTACTTATGAGCGGTTCAATCTTTGGAACCAACTTAAAGATGAGCACCTTTGGAGAATCACACGGAGTTGCTCTTGGCGCTGTTTTGGACGGTTTCCCGGCAGGTATGGAACTTTCCGAGGAGGATATTCAGAAATTCTTAGACAGAAGAAAGCCCGGCTCCTCTTCTATTACTACTCCCAGAAAAGAAGACGATAAAGTTGAGATTCTATCCGGCATATTTGAAGGAAGGACAACAGGCACTCCTATTTCAATGCTTGTAAGAAATACTTCCCAAAGATCAGCTGATTATTCCGAAATAGCAAGCTACTATAGACCAGGGCACGCTGACTTTTGTCTTGATGCAAAATACGGTTTCAGAGACTACAGAGGCGGCGGACGAAGCTCCGGCAGAGAGACAATAGGCCGCGTTGCTTGTGGCGCTATCTGCAGTAAGCTCCTATCTCAAATGGGTATTGAAGTATATGCCTATACAAAATCAATCGGCGATGTTGAGATCGACTATAACAGATTTAACAGGGAAGATATCCTTAAGAATATAACCGCCATGCCTGATTTAGAGGCTGACAAAAAGGCCGTTGCACTTATAGAACAATGTAAAAAAGATGGTGATTCCATAGGCGGAGTGATTGAATGCGTTATAAAAAACGTTCCCGCAGGAATCGGAGAGCCTGTCTTTGACAAGCTTGATGCTCTCCTTGCTCACGCTGTAATGAGTATAGGCGCGGTTAAAGCTGTTGAAATAGGCGACGGCACAACTGCTTCTAAATCAAAAGGAAGCGAAAATAATGACGCATTTATAAATGATAACGGCGTAGTATCCAAAGCCACCAACCATTCAGGCGGTATACTTGGCGGAATAAGTGATGGCAGGGATATAATCATAAGGGCTCATGTAAAGCCTACTCCCAGCATATCGTCCCTTCAAAAAACCGTTAACAAAGACATGGAAGAAATTGATATCAGCATCAAGGGAAGACACGACCCCGTTGTTGTTCCAAGAGCGGTTGTAGTAGTTGAATCCATGTGTGCCTTTACTCTTCTGGATCTTATGATAAGTAATATGCATTCAAGGGTTCAAAGCATTATAGATTTTTATAAATAAGATTTTTGACACGTAAAAAACCTCGATTCTTCAAGTTATTGAAGAATCGAGGTTAATTATTTTATTCTATTGTATCAGGCTTTCTCAAGCTTTTTAATAACGATACAGTTTGGTCTGTCTACCGGAAGCTCTGGTCCATTCATTACAAGTGTTCCCTTGTCAAAGTCAACGTTAAAAAATGTAAGTGTGTTTGACTCATGGTTAAGAGAAACAATATGCTTGTTATCAGGGAATAATATTGCATCCTTTGGATACTCACCTGAAACCGGAAGCTCAATCTTCTTTGTAAGAAGACCTGTCTCCTTATCAGCCTTATAAACTATCACATTATTTTCACCTGCAACAGTACTTACAAGGTATTCATAGTCGTCTGAGAACTTAAGAGCACTGGATGCAACGCCAATTGTGTCATATTCCTCGGAATTCTGAATTGACTGAACCTCATCAAAGGAAGGAATACCGTTGTTATCCTTATAAGCATATACATTTATGCTACACTGCTGCTCAAATACTACATACAGGAACTTTCCGTCTTTGGAAAATCTCATATGTCTGGGTGATGACTCCTGATCGCAGTGAATCACGTCTGCATCGGTGATCTTACCATTTTTTGTATCAAGCTTATAAACATTAACTCTGTCCATACCAAGGTCAGCAGCAAGAAGATACTTGTTATCCTTGGTGATCTTAATGCACTGAACATGTGGAACATGGTTCCTACCGGCTATGGTACCAAGGCCCTTGTGGAATTTCTCGTCAGTGATCTTGCCGATGCTACCGTCCTTATTAAGCTCAAGGATAGTAACCTTTCCATCGTGATAACCTGCACAAACAAGGAAATTATCATCCTGATCGGTATTAATATAGCATCCTCTCATACCGTTTATAGAAGCCTTGTTAAGGAATCTAAGACTTCCGTCGGGTTCGATATTATATGCCTCAACGCCTGCGTCAGTTATAGAATATAAAAACTTCTTGTTGTGCGAAAGGCTGATATAAGAAGAGTTAGTGATCTTAACCTTCTCTTTTTCGGTCAATCTGCCCTTTTTCACATCAACGTCATAGATGCGGATTCCGTAGTTTTCATCAGAACCGGATGTATAACTCGCAACGTAAGCCACATAAGAATCATTACTTGAAACTTTAGCCATATCCATCCACCTCGTATAGTTTTTAATACATATAGTTTAGCACAAAATATGGTTATTTGTCATACTGAGATGTTGCTGAGTTTACTATAATTCTTTCTATAATTGCGATTCATTTTATAGCAGTCAAAAAAAGACAAAAATCTGCCCTCTCCGTAACGCGTAACAGCTATGTGGGCAAGGCATCCCTTATCAAGAATAATAGCGGCAGCTTCAGCTTCATCCCTTGCGTTTCCAAGGCAAAATGCACCGTCATTGTAAGCAAAAACCGCATTTATATAACTCCTGATATAAATTGCTGCATGATCTGATGTAGGAATCCTGATGTGAGTACCAATTATCTGGGCAAAATCATCAAGAAGAGGCTTCATATGGTTCACCCTTCTGGAAATAGTCATTATCGCCTTGGATTTATTATGTAAAATATAGGTAACATCAGGTCTTTTTGCATAGATTGCCTTGTGAACCTGCTTTATTCTCTCAGGAGTTCCTTCCTTCTCATAAACAATATGACCATTTTCAAGATGAGAACTAAAGCCCTCCTCTATGCCATAATTTATGTCCGTCTTACAGATCTTGAAAATATAGGATTTCGCAGCCTTTTCAAGTAAAACTGCTTCATTTATAGCTTCCGCAGCATCTCTTCCAAAGGATACGCTTCCGTGATTTGACATAATAACAGATTTTGCCATGGAATTTTCTATAAGCGCCGCTTTTATGTTTGCTGAAAGCTTATTTGTTCCGGGAAGTGCATAATCTGCCACAGGGTATATCACTTTTTCGCCCTTTCTCTCCCCTTTAAGTCTCTTTTTACCAAGGGCTCCAACACATGTAGCATAGGTCTGATGAGTATGGATCACAAACTGTGCATCGCTTCTTGCCTGATAAATTGACCTGTGAACAAGAAGTTCACTTGAAGGCTTATAATCTCCTTCAAAACTCAAATCCTTTATGTTTACCACAGGTAGCATATCAGGAGTGAGATCTTTATACTTTATCCCGCTTGGAGTTATAAGAAAATGCTCCTCATCAAGTCTTGCGCTTATATTCCCCCAGGTTCTGACAATCAGCCCCTTTTCAAGAAGAGCCAGGCACACCTCGATGATCTCTTCCCTAAGTCGTAACACTTCTTCCTTTGTCTTCATAAAAATCAACCCCTAATCTGCCCTTCTCCAATAATCTCGTATTTGTATGAGGTAAGTTCGTTAAGACCCATAGGTCCTCTTGCATGAAGCTTCTGTGTGCTTATACCGATTTCTGCGCCAAAACCAAACTGAAAACCGTCAGTAAATCTTGTAGATGCATTTACATAAACGCAGGCAGCATCAACGCCCTTTAAGAACTTCTCAGCAGTTTCTTTATTTTCTGTGATGATACTCTCTGAATGTCCCGTATTATATTTATTTATATGCTCTATTGCCTCTTCAACATTTTTTACTGTTTTAACAGACAAAATATAATCAAGATATTCTGTTCCAAAATCTTCTTCTGTAGCCTTCTTTGCATTAGGAAGGAAGCTAATCGACTCCTCATCTGCTCTAAGCTCAACCTTCTTCTCATTCATTGCATCTGATAAAAGAGGAAGGAACTTATCCTTAATCTTCTCGTGAACGATAAGTGACTCTGCTGCGTTGCAGACACCGATTCTCTGAGTCTTGGCATTAATAATGATTGGAATAGCCTTTGATACATCAGCAAATTCATCAACATAGATATGGCAGTTTCCACTACCTGTCTCAATAACCGGAATCTTACTGTTTTCACAAACCATACGAATAAGACCAGCTCCGCCTCTTGGAATAACAACGTCAACATATTCCCTGAGGCTAAGGAGTTCTCCAACAGCAGCCCTGTCTGTAAAGGGAATAAGCTGAATGAAATCAGGATTCAGGTTCTTTTCTGATAATGCCGTTCTAATAACCTCGGTAATGGCAAGATTTGAGTTAATGGCATCAGATCCGCCCTTTAATATAACTGCATTTCCTGACATAAATGTGAGGCTGAAGGCATCAGCAGTAACATTAGGTCTTGATTCATAGATAATACCAATTACTCCAAGTGGAACACTGACCTTGCTTATCTTAAGGCCATTTTCAAGAGTCCATGAATCGGAGACTCTTCCAATTGGGTCAGGGAGAGAGGCTACCTGTCTTATTCCAAGAGCCATACCTTCAATCCTCTCCTCGTTAAGCCTAAGTCTGTCAAGGAGTCCTTCATGCATGCCGTTATCTATGCCTGCCTTAATATCCTTATCATTAGCTTCTATGATCGCATCCTTACAGGAAACAAGTTTATTTGCCACATATAAAAGGGCATCCTGCTTTTCTTTTGCACTAACCTTTTGAAGTTCATACTTAGCCTCAAAAGCCTTTTTGCCAATTACTTTGATTTCATTTTTAAGATCCGGGCTACTCAACTTTCACAATCTCCTTATCTGTCACAACCAGTTGCACGTTTTCATCGTTATCATTCATATATTCATCAAGCATATCATCTGCAAACTGAAAATGGTAGCAAATTCCTGCTTTTACCATGGATTTATCGCCAAGACTCTCTAAATATCTGTCATAGTAGCCTGCGCCATAGCCTATCCTGTTGCCCTTATTATCAAAAATAAGTCCGGGAAGGATCATAAGTGTATCTTTATCAGCCTTGTAAATATCATCTTTTCCGGTGGAAATAGGCTCTCTTATCCTATAGGCACCTACTGTAAGCTCAGATAAATCCTTTATTCTGGCAAAAACCATATTGTGGTTCTTCTTATCTGTAATCCTTGGACAATATACATTCTTCCCCTGAGAAAGAGCATCTTTTATTATGATATCAGTATTTATCTCTTCGTTAGTACCGCAGAAAATCAGAATATTCCTTGCCTTTTTATAGGCATCCAGTGAAAAGACTTTATCGCTTATCCTGATATCGAGTTTTTCCTTTTCATGAGAAGGAAGAGTCTTTCTCTTATTTATCATGCTGTTTCTATAGAGAGTTTTTCCGCTGTTGTAATGGATGGAAATCTGCTCTGCAATCTTCATTCCGTCCATAGCTGCAGAAGTAATACCACCGGCGTAACCTGCACCCTCTCCGCAGGGATAAAGCCCCATTATTCCATTAGCTTCAAGATTCTCATCTCTCACAATACGAACCGGAGAAGAAGTTCTTGACTCAACACCTGAAAATAGCGCTTCATCACTATCAAAGCCCTTTATCATACGTCCAAAGCTCTCCATTCCAAGAGCAATTGACTTTGAGAGTTCAAGAGGCAAAATCCTATGAACAGGAGAAAATTCATACTCTCCCTTTATACAGGGCTTATTTCTGTTTTCTTTACCATGCTTTTCAATGCTTTTTAAAACAGATGAATCATCTGTTTTATCCTCAAGGCACCTGATTCCATCCTTAAAATCATCGAAATATTCAACAGGAACCTTTCCGGAGCCTATTTCATAAGCCTTTTCTTCAAGTTTTCTCTGGAACTCTATTCCTGATAACACTTCGCCGTTTCCATAGTCTTCAGGAGAAATGGTTACGATAATGGCGCTGTTTGCATTTTTGCCGGATCTGTCACTATAACTCATACCATTAACGGCAAGTCTCTTATCTTCAGAGGATGCATTTACTACGTAGCCTCCCGGACACATACAAAATGAATATACGCCTCTACCTGAAGGGAGATTGGCTGTAACTTTATATGGCGTCGGCGGAAGGGATGCGGGATCCCCTATTCCGTACTGGGACTCATTGATTACTTCCTGCGGATGCTCAACTCTAAGACCCACAGCAAATGCCTTGGGCGTCATCTCTATTCCGGAATCAAAGAGCATCTTAAAGGTATCTCTTGCGCTATGACCAATTGCAAGGACAACAACCGGTGACGAAAATGTTTCACCTGTATCGCATTTAACACCGCTAACCTTGCCATTCTCAAGAATCAGCTCTGTCACAGTGATTTCAAATAAAAATTTGCCGCCGCGCCTTGTAATCTCTTTTCGCATGTTTTTAACGACATCGCGCAAAATATCCGTTCCGATATGAGGCTTACTTTCATACATTATTTCTCTTGGAGCGCCGTTTTTTACAAAGATTGAAAGGCATTCCCGGCCTCTTCCATCCTTGTCCTTGACCATGGTGTTAAGCTTACCGTCAGAAAAAGTGCCGGCACCGCCTTCGCCAAACTGCACATTTCCTTTGGGATTAAGCTCTTTTCCACTCCAGAAATCCTCTACAGCCTTAAGTCTATTATCAACGTCCATGCCCCTCTCGATCACTATAGGGCTAAAGCCTGCCAAAGCAAGCTCATAGGCACAAAAAAGCCCTCCTGGTCCCGCTCCTACAATAATAGGCTTTATGGGTTCCTGGTTTCTCTTTTTCAGGGCATCCTCTTTCCTGTTAGCCGGAAATCTATAGACGATATCCTTAACTATCTGAGCATTTTTGCAGGAGGATTTCTTAACGACTTTCTCCTCATTAAGGCCCTTTTTAAGGATCACATCAACCATATACACATCGAAAATCTCAGGCTTTTTTCTGGCATCTATGGAATGCTTTCTGATTCTAAGTTCTGCAATGTCCATAGAGTCAACCTTAAGGAGCTTTGCAGCCTTACTAAGGAGCATTAAATTAAGCTCTTTTTCTCTTACATCCTTATCCGGAAGCTTATCAAAGCCTGTATTTTTAAATTTTATAGAATTAATTCTTATCATATTAAGCTGGCCGCTCCTCCGGCTATATAACCGCTACTCCATGCAAACTGCAGGTTGTAGCCGCCGCATCTGCCATCAACATCAAGAAGTTCACCTACAATGAAAAGTCCGGGGACATTTTTGCACTGCATACTATCATCAATCTCTCCCAGGCTTATTCCACCCCTTGTAACCTGAGCTTTCTTGTAATCGCAGACGCCTTTTATTTCAATTCTTACATCCCTGTATTTGTTTAAAACGCACCTAAGCATATTTTCCCCGACATTCTTAACCTTCATGCCGCCGCTTAGTTTCATGCGTTTTAAGATCATCTCATTGATATTGGAATTGCAAAAACCAAGGAGAAGTTCAGAAAGTTTTCTATCTCCGGGGAGACCCACCATATGCTCTACAAGCTTTTCAAATTCCCCTTCAGAATACTCAGGGAAAAAGTTAACTGACGCAGTTACAGGCCTATTCTTTGCTAAGTGCTCTGCCACAAGACCAGACGCCTGCATTACAGGGATTCCGGATATTCCGGAAGAAGTAATCTGAACTTCGCCGTATTCTGATGAAAAAACCCCTTCTCCAATCATGAAGCTTACAGTAGCATTTGCCCTTACGCCGGCACTTGCAGGAAGTGTATCATCCTCAGATAAAAGAGCCGTAAGTGCAGGATATGTATCCTTCTTTTTAAGCCCAAGCTTCTCGCATATGTAATAACCATCCCCTGTTGAAAGAGTTGTCTTTGGCCCTGCAAGACCTCCTATAGCCAAAATGCAGCTCTTGCAGTTATATTCATCCATATTTGTTTTGACAGTAAAGCCTTCATCCGTTTTACTTACAGACTTAAGCTGCTCCCCAAACTTAAATTCAACTGAAAGCCTTAGGCACTCATTATAAAGGGCATTTGTTACGGTAACGGCCTGTCCTGTTATGGGATAAAGGTATCCCTCCTCGTTTGAAACAACTACTCCAAGGGATGAGAAAAATGAAACGGTATCCTTAACTCCAAAAATCTTTAGCCATTTCTTCATCCTGTCTCGTGAAGACTCGTTGTAATCAGCTTCAGAAATATTTAAATTGGACAAATTGCACCTGCCATTTCCTGTCATAGACAGTTTTTTGCCAGGTGCATCTGATTTTTCTATAACAAGAACCCTGGCTCCGTCCCTTGCTGCAGCAATTGCCGCGCACATTCCGGAAGCCCCGGCTCCTGCAATTATTACCTGTGTTGTAGTGGGCAAGATATCCTCCTTTATCTATCCGACATCTTGTCAGAAAGAAGTGCAAACTGATCTCCAAAGGGCATCTTTTCAACTTCGTATCTGTTTACACTCTTAAGCACTATCAAAAGAACCATATAGCTTATAAAAGCAAATAATATAGACACGACAAGTGTAAGAATCTCACCTACGAGATTTACGAATATTCTATCTACTGCCAAAGTGATAAGAGCAGATATTCCTGCGCAGATAAACGGAAGGAAAATGGTCCTTAAAAATTCCTGCCTGTAATCCAGCATAAACTTAAGCTCAAAATATCCGATGATAGCCTGTACAAAGAACATTCCAAAGAATGCTGCAATTGAAGCGTGAATCCCCATTGAAAAGCCAATGGTCATAACAAGAAGAACCGCCACATGAACAATTATTCCGATTACCACATTAAACAGCAGAACCATGTAGTTTTTAAGCTGCCTTAAGATAAATATCTGGAAAAGGAATATCTCCCCAAAAATAGCCACGGGAATCGCATATACGATCATGTTTATGGCAGCATCATCGCTCTTTCCAAAAATAATGGTTGTAAGTGTTTTAGCAAGAACCATTATCCATAAAACAACAGGGAAAATCAGCATGGCCTGGAAATGAACAAGCTTCTGGAGTCTCCCCCTTGCTGCTTTGTAATCCTTTTTTGCTATAGCCACATGAACCCCAAACCATGACTTCAAAAAAGGAACAGCTGTAAGGAAAACAACCACAGAAACCATAACGGCACATTGGGCAAAATAGATTCCCCAGCTTGCAACATTGTCCTCACTTGGATGGATTTTGTTTGCTATAGACATATATACGCACTGATCAAGGAATAAAAGTATTCCGAATGTAGCAAACAATAAGATATTTACTGCAAGATCAAATATGCATTCATTCTTATGTTCAAGTTTTACAGGGGCACTCTCATCAGCAAGGCTCTTAAGATCGTTTCTTCTAAGAAGCATCACGATGATAACAAACACAAGGCTGATAAGGCCTCCTACGGAAATGCCCACAGCTGCTCCAACAGCCCCATATGCAGACGCAATGTCATCAACATGCATAAGGGCATTGACCTTCATACCATAACTGTATGAAAGATGTGACAAAATAAGTGAGCATGCATATGTAACTACAACAAGAATAATATTCGAGACAACAGACACAAAGGAAAAACCTGCACCGCTAAGATAGCCTCTGCATACGCCCTGAATACTTAAGAAAACAAAAACAGGAGCCATGATAACAAGCACCATGAAATTCCTGGGTGAATGAAAAACATAATCAGATATAACCTTAGAAAAGGCCGCAACTATTACCGCAAAGACAATTCCCGTAGCAAAACTTATGAGCATAAACTGCCTTACATTCTTCTTTGCATTTAACATCTGGCCTCTTCTGATTCTTCCCCTTACCATTTCCTTTGTGACTGACTCAAAAGCGAATATGAAAACGCAAAGGGCAATTATAAACAGTGAAATCGGAGCAGATAAAAAACCTGCACCCTCTTTTCCTGTTATTTTATAAAAGACAACACATAAAAGCATTATAAGTGCTGTGCTTATAAAACTGGATGCCATGGCGACATCAGGTCTTATTCTTACTTTTTTATCCATCAGTACTCCCCATATGACCTCAGTCTCTGGTAATACCAAGGTCCTGCAAAACTTTTTCCTGTTTCTCTTCCATTATTTTTGCTTCATCCTCCTCCATGTGGTCATAGCCGCATAGATGAAGCATTGAATGAGCAACCAAAAATGCAAATTCTCTAAGTTCAGAATGGCCGTATTCTGCGGCCTGTTCCCTCACTCTTTTTTCATTAATGACGATATCCCCAAGCATTACAAGTCCTGTATCCGGATCCTTAATATCAACTCCCTGAACGTCAAGGACATCACTGAAATCTCCGGGATTCTCATAACTTATATTGGGAAATGAAAGCACATCTGTAGGAGAATCAATCTCTCTAAACTCTGCATTCATCTCTCTTATACCCTCATCGTCTGTGATTATAAGTTCTATCTGCACATCAAATGGGCATTTCTCATTTTCAAGCGCCTTTGCGGCAACCTTTTTTGCAACATCTTCAATATCAAACGCAAACTTAGCATCTACTTCATTTTCAACGAAGAAAATCATAGTATAGCTTCTCCTTCTTCATAAGGCTCTTCATATGGTCAAGTTCATACAAAGAAATATTATATCTGTAGAGTTCTTTATTCTCTGTCTTATGCTGAAAAATCTTCTCAATAAGATCATCATAATCAATCTTTGCATCCTTATCCTTTTTGAAAAGATACAAAATTGAAGCAATAAGAGTATCACTCATATATATTATAGCCGCTTCCTTGGAAAGCTGCTTCTTTTTATCATCCTCAATATACTCCTTAAGGTAAGTCATTGCCTCCTCAGGGAAGTTATTCTCTATGTAAAAATGCTTTACCTCATCCCAGGTGGTTGAACCGTCGATAACACCGATCTTGTAGTAATATGACATGGTCTTAACAGCTCTGGCATTAAGATTAAGATCAAGGGCTATTCTCTCAGCCAGATATGCTATATGAATTGCCCTAAAGTAAGCATCCTTATCGGTTTCCTTAAGCTTAACAAGAAGCGGAAACTCTGTGTCATTGATATCCATGTATCTGTCGTTACTCTTTCTTATAACGTAAATGCCAAAGATATTAAGGGTTATCATCATAAGAATAAGATTCATTAATATGTTTACCATAGGAACGATCAGCATGGTTAAGCTAAATGTCCTGTTTTGGAAAAGCACATCAAATCCGACAATAAGTACCAAAAGAATTGTCAGAGTCACAAAAATAGGCACACTGATTTTTGTTGTCTCATTAAGGTCTCTGAGCAGAACAAGAACAACCGCTCCTGCTATAAAGTAAATAAAAAATTCCGAATAACTTCCGTCTTTTTCAAGAAGAACTGAAATAAATAAAAGCGTTGATCCTGAAAACAGGCCGATTTCATTAGTTGAAAACAGGCCTAGTATCAGGAACATAAATACATAGGGCCATACTTCAAAGGAAATCAACGGTAAAAATACTGCAACTATAAGGCATATGAAATAAACAAATACAAATCTGTTTCTCTTTTGCCCGTTATCGTAAGAAAATAGCTTTCTCTGACTTGCATCAAGAAGCATATAGATTATAATTCCGCCGCAAATAAAGCCAACTACAGTGTTTCTGATAATTTCTTCAGGCTTAAATCCATATATAAATGATGCCAGAAAAGTAAATAATGTAGTGATTACAAGAATAAGCCCCATAAGTACCTGAAGCTTACCTTCTTTTTTATTAAAAGCATATGACAGTACCGGATTCTCTACATAATCCTTGTACTCCTCAGTTGATGAACTCTTAAGTCTTAATCCCATCGCTCTTTTCATTCCCCTCAGTGTTTTTCGCGTTTTCTGATAGCCTTGCGCTTTTGCTCATTTGCGCCCTGCTTCTCATAATCCTCATAAGCCTTTACAATCTGCTGAACAAGTGGATGCCTTACAACATCTCTGCTGGTTAGATTGCAAAATTCAATATCATCAATCTTTTTAAGAACTGATGATGCCACATCCAGTCCGGATTTTGTCTCAAATGGAAGGTCCTTCTGAGTTGAGTCACCGGTGATTATAACCTTTGAACCAAAACCGATTCTCGTAAGGAACATCTTCATCTGGGCAGGTGTGGTATTCTGAGCCTCATCCAGGATAATAAAAGCATTATCAAGGGTTCGGCCTCTCATGTAAGCAAGGGGAGCAACTTCTATAAGCCCCTTCTCCATGTTTTTAACAAAGTTGTCTGCGCCCATTATCTGATAAAGGGCATCATACAAAGGTCTAAGATAAGGATCTACCTTGCTCTGCAGATCACCCGGCAAAAATCCAAGCTTTTCTCCGGCTTCAATTGCAGGTCTTGTAAGGATGATTCTCTCAACCTCTCCCTTTTGGAAAGCTGTTATAGCCATAGCCATTCCCAGATATGTTTTACCTGTTCCCGCAGGACCAAGTCCAAACACGATCATCTTTTTCCTTATGGCATCAACATACTTCTTTTGTCCAAGAGTCTTTGGCTTAATCGGCTTACCATTAATTGTATGACAGATCACATCAGAATCAATCTTAGAAAGGACATTTCCCTGGGATTCCTTCTCTTCCTCAGTGGGATCCTCTGAAAGTTGAATGGCATAATTTACGCTCTGCTCATCAAGTGAATCTGATGCCTTGGTTATTCCCGTAAGCTCTTTTATTATTCCGTAGGCTTTATCTACGTTTGGCCCCTCACCTATTATGTGAAGTTCCCCCGCTCTGTCGATAATCTCAACACTTAAGTTATCTTCAATCTTACGAATGTACTTATCATGCTGCCCAAATATGCTCTGCATCTGAGGCACGCTAAGCAGCAGCTTCTTCTCGGTTATTCCGCTCATTTATGATATGGCTCTCCATTATTTATTCTATAAGCTCTGTATATCTGTTCAAGCAATATGACTCTCATCATCTGATGAGGAAATGTCATATCAGAAAAGCTTATCCTATGATGGGACATGGAAATAACTTCATCGGATATTCCAAGGGATCCTCCGATTATGAACTGAATCTTACTGATCCCGGATACAGCCTTTTCTTCAAAAAACGAAGCAAAGCCTGTGGATGAATACCTTTTCCCATCAATTGTCAAAGAACAGACAAAAGCCTTCGGGTCTATATACTTCGAAAGCTTTTCTCCTTCCTTCTGCTTGATCTGCTCCCAGGCGGCAGGAGGCGCATTATCAGGAGTCTTTTCATCCTGAACTTCAATGACAGAAAGCTTACAATATCTTTTTAATCTCTTTGAATATTCTGCTATAGCATCGTTCCAATACTTTTCCTTAATTTTTCCGACGCAGAGAATTTCAATAGTAGTCAATTTTCATCTCCATAGAGACCTGTATAATATTCGTCAATGAATGCATCAAGAAGATCCTCGTCAACATTCATGAACTGAGACTGTATACGGTCTTTAATATACTCACATCTTGCAAAATAAGGATCATCTTCTGAGTCCACTTCAAACTCATAGTCCTCTGAAAATTTAACTCCCTCTTCTATAGCCTCTTTTGTAAGATTCTCTGTGCACCAGCTCTTTACCTGATCAAGCATGGTGTTTTCTTCCTTTGCCTTCTCTGAAAAAATCTTGTAGGTCTTAACAGAAAAGATTCCCATAACAAAGAACAAAACAAACAGAGCACCCATAACTCCGCAGCTAAGATATTTATTAAACACAGGCATATCCAGAGGATTGTAAATATAAAAGATAATATCCCCAATGATTCCCAAAGCTCCAATTGTAATAAGCATAATGCCTGAAGAGTGATTATCTTCAGCTTTTTCCGCACTGCTTCTATAAACCATAGTCACCTCTTATTATGAAAATATGCAGGGGCAAAAAAGGATTTGCCCCTACATTATCCGGTCAAAATATTATTTGTTAGTCAAATACTCGTCAATTCCCTTAGCTGCAGCTTTTCCTGCGCCCATAGCAAGGATAACGGTAGCAGCACCGGTAACAGCATCTCCGCCTGCGAATACGCCGTCCTTAGAAGTCTTACCGCTTTCTTCGTCAGCAACGATACATTTTCTTCTGTTGATCTCAAGACCTTCAGTTGTGCTCGAAATAAGCGGATTCGGGCTTGTTCCAAGAGACATGATAACTGCATCACACTCAATCTCAAACTCAGAACCTGCAACCTCTACAGGGCTTCTTCTTCCGCTCTCATCGGGCTCTCCAAGTTCCATTCTGATGCACTTGCAGCCCTTAACCCAGCCGTTCTCGTCTTCAAGAATCTCTACAGGATTGCAAAGAAGGTCAAAGATGATGCCTTCCTGCTTAGCATGCTCAACCTCTTCCTTACGTGCAGGAAGCTCTTCCTCACCGCGGCGATATACAATATGTACCTCTGCGCCAAGTCTGAGTGCTGTACGTGCAGCGTCCATAGCAACGTTACCACCACCAACTACAACGCACTTCTTAGGTCTCATGATAGGTGTTGTGCTATCCTCTGAGAATGCCTTCATAAGGTTACTTCTTGTAAGGAACTCATTAGCTGAAAATACACCAAGAGCCTGCTCTCCGGGGATGTTCATGAATCTGGGAAGACCTGCTCCTGATCCTACGAATACAGCCTCAAAGCCCTCATCCTTCATAAGAGAATCGATTGTTACAGACTTGCCTATAACAACGTCCTTCTCAATCTTAACTCCAAGAGACTCGACATTCTCAATTTCCTTTTTAACAACAGCTTCCTTAGGAAGACGGAATTCAGGAATACCATAAACAAGAACTCCACCTGCCTCATGAAGAGCTTCAAATATTGTTACATCATAGCCCATTCTTGCAAGATCACCTGCGCAGGTAAGACCTGCAGGGCCTGAACCTATGATAGCTACCTTCTTATTCTTCTTTTCTGTAGCGCCCTGGGGCTTAATGCCTCTTTCTCTTGCGGTATCAGCTACAAATCTCTCAAGCTTACCGATTGATACAGCATCGCCCTTAACACCGCGAACACACTTACCTTCGCACTGACTCTCCTGAGGGCATACACGTCCGCACACAGCAGGAAGTGCACTTGATACGCTAATTGTCTGATAAGCCTGCTCTACATTGCCTTCCTTAAGCTCCTGAATGAACTTAGGAATATTGATTGAAACAGGACATCCCTTTACACACTGAGGATTAGGGCAGTTTAAGCATCTTGTAGCTTCATCAACTGCTTCCTGTTCATTGTAACCCAAACATACTTCTTCAAAGTTGGTTGCCCGAACCTTAGGATCCTGTTCGCGAACCGGTACTCTTGTCCACACGTCTTGTGCCATCTTTATCTCCAATCTTTAATCTACAATAGAAATTACGTCTACTTAGTTGCAATTACCGCATCCGCCGTGATGGGTGTCGCCTTCCTGCTCCTTTAAAGCAAGGCGTCCTTCTTCAGTAGCATAAAGCTTCATTCTTCTCATGGCCTGATCAAAGTCAACCTTGTGTCCGTCAAACTCAGGTCCGTCAACGCATGCGAATTTTACTTCGCCGCCAACCATAAGTCTGCAGGCACCGCACATACCTGTACCGTCAACCATGATTGTATTCATACTTACGATTGTAGGAATACCAAGTTCCTCAGTAAGCTTACATACAAACTTCATCATGATCATGGGGCCGATTGCAACGCAGTGGTCATATCTCTTTCCTTCATCATAAAGATCCTGGAGGCACTTTGTTACCATTCCGCTTCTGCCGTAGGAACCGTCATCAGTTGTAACATAGAGGTTACATACTTCCTTGAAACGATCCTCTAAAATTACAAGGTCCTTATTCTTGGCACCGATGATAACATCACAGGTTACTCCCTGCTCCTTAAGCCATTTAGCCTGAGGATATACAGGAGCTGTACCTACACCACCTGCAATAAATACGATCTTCTTTTTCTTAAGTTCTTCAACATCTTCATTGCACAGATCAGAAGGATTTCCAAGAGGTCCAACAACGTCAGCAAGGCTATCTCCTGCCTTCTTCTTGCAAATTTTTCTTGATTCAGCACCAAGAGCCTGAACAACAAGTTCAACTGTACCCTTCTCTCTGTCATAGTCACAGATTGTCAAAGGAATACGCTCTCCATCTTCCTCTGCACGAACAATAAGAAACTGTCCCGGCAGACATGTACCGGCAACACGTGGAGCTTCTACGATAAGCTGATGTATATTCGCAGCAAGCTCATTAGCCTCTAAAATTTTGAACATCATTCTCCTCCTGAAATATATAATCTAAAACTCAATTAAACTAAATAATAATGGATATCCGCTTCTTTTTCAAGATTTAACTTGCTAAAGCGTTAAGTAGTAAAAGTGTATTCTGTTATCTGTTATCTGTTAGATATTGTAATAAGCGTATAGTTTCCACTTGAATCATAACCCAGACGATTTACCTTGCCATCATGGGTATTAACAGCATACAAAAGGCCCGTTTCCTTCGTAGACCCATCATTGAATACCTGAGTCTCCACAAACATATAATACTCGCCGGATCCGGCTATTTCTACATCCTTACTGTAGACATAATCATAATGTCCCTCTTCACCCCTGACTTTTCCCTGGGCATCAAGAAGGATATCGAGTTTAACAAGGGTTGAAATAATATTTGCTTTTGCCTGCTCTACAGAAACAAGTCTTGTATATGCCAGATGATATTCTCTTTCAACTATCTCGCTAAGTCTGCCTTCTTCATCTATAGCAACAAACTTAAATACCGTAGTTCCCACAGGCATTGTAATGGGAGCGGTATAAACCTTAGACTCCGTAGTAGGATCGCTGCCATCCGTCGTATAGAAAATCTGACAGGCTGAATCACAGACCGCAGCTATCATTGTAGACTGACTGTATTCTCCGCTATCCTCCATTATTTCAGGGGCAGCAGGTCCGATATTCTCCAGAACAAAGAATTCATTTGAGATATCACTCATAATTCCATAGGAATTAATAAGCACAGCCCTTATATCATATTC
>JAILPB010000030.1 GCA_024690485.1 Butyrivibrio sp.
GGATTTATTGTTGCTGCGCGCCTTCTGTGCTCATCCTCAATTGCAGCGTAGTGTTTTGCAGTGGTGTTAATATCCTTATGGCCTAATACGTCTGCAACAAGCCTGATATCGCCTGTTTCCTTGTATAACGCCGTGCCATAGGTGCTTCTCATCTTATGGGGCGTTAATTTTTTGCCGGGAACAGCCATCTGAGTGTATTTTTTTACGAGAATTTCCACGGATCTGACCGTAATACGACGCTTTCTAAGGGATAAAAACAAGGCTTTTTCATTGTCGTTACCAAGAAGGGTTGGGCGCTCGTACTGCATATATTCCTTGATTGCAGAGGCAACGGCCCTGTTAAAATACAGAATCTGCGTATTTCCGCCTTTTCGTACTACTGAAAATGAGTTCTCATCAAAATTAAAATCATCAATATCAAGACCAACACACTCAGACACACGGATTCCGGTATTAAGTAGGAGAGTAAAGATAGCAGTATCCCTAAGGCTTGTCTTCTCACAAAGAGTCTTTTGGCGGTCGGAAACTTTAATATTTGTATTAGTGACCGTATCCATAAGGGTATTTACTTCCTCAGAATTCATCCTGATAATGTCTTTTTTGGGAGATTTTTTCCTTTTTGCTGCACCAAGTGTTGGATTGTTTTTCAGATAATGATGCAGGCACATAAACTCATAAAAGCCACGCACAGCTGACATTCGTCTTGCAATGCCTTTATCCTTATTTATGTGCTTGTTTTCTCCATTATTAAAGGATAAAAACCTCTGAAATTCGTTGATATCCTCGAAAGTAAGCTGATCAAGAATTTCCAAAGGAATATCCTTGATTTTACCATTATCTGGAAGTATAGGATTCTTTTCAGCTAAAAATTTAAAGAATGTGATAAGATCATAAGCATAAGATACCACGGTATTTATCTGTGAAGTCAGTTCCTTATCATCAAGGAAAGATAAACAATAACCGGGGAGTTCATCCTCAAGCTCGTGTAATTTTTCAAGACGCTCCAAATGTAAATTACGATTATATTCAGAATCTGCACCCATAGATTTAATCCCTCCAACAAAAACGAAAAATATACCGCATCCCAGAATCCGTGCGGATTTCCTAAACCCATTATATCCATTATACCACAGTATTCTATTTCGATAAAGAAGGATTTACCGAAATGATACCTTATTCTCTTCCGAGTCCATTTTACTGAATGATTACTATAAAATTGTAAGACTTAATGCACATTTTTTATATAAATATAAATAGTGACCGCTTAGTCTTGCATAGTAAGTTATAGAAAAAGGCAACTCCATTATATAGGTAGCTGCCTTTTGGTTTTTAATATAATGAAATTGTGTTACTTAACTTTCTTACTCTTAGGTGAGCTCCAGTTTGAATAAACCTTCTCAGAGCCATCCTTCTTATAAACGCGAACTCTTACGAAATATTTCTTCTTTGGAGTAAGCTTTCCAATCTTCTTAGAAGCTTTGTTTTTGCCTACGTTTACAGTCTTAACATTTTCTTTGAAAGCCTTATCTGTACTGTACTGAATCTCAATTCCGGCGATCTGCTTCTGCTGCTTCTTTGTAAGCTTCTTCCAGGATACAGTAATACTCTTCTTTCCTGAGGCAAGTTTTATAGATTTAGCATTCTTAAGGCTTGAATCAATCCTTTCTGCCTTACTATCTGTAGCATTTACAGAGGTCTGCTCCTCAGTGACCTTTGAATCTGCGTTTTCACCTGCAGGATTTTTAGGATCATCTTCTGCCGGGTTATCAGGATTTGAAGGATTAGTATTTATTACCGGAATAAGCTTAAAATTCTCTGCTGAAGAATTAGCCCATTTACTAACCTGAATATTATTACCGGAGACGCTAAGGTAAGCTCCTTTCCATCTGGAAAGGATTTTATATGTGCCGCTTCCTGCGCTTGTAATAACCCATTCCTGGAACCTTCCGTTTGTAGGCGTTTCATCAACATTTGGCCACACGCCTACGTTTGAAGAAGTTCCGCCCTGCTCGATATCGAGAAGATATCCTGTAGCCTTGTGAATAAGATATAAGGATCCGTCACTTGTCTTTTTTACCGTGAAAATCTGACTGTTGTCATTCTTATCATTTTCTAAAACGGCATTAGGATAATCCTTACTTGTATCAATACCAATTATCTTAGAAGCGTTTGCTCCTGATGCGATTTTATAATCGCCTTCCTTTATACTTCCTGTACTGGTTGAAGGTGTATATGGAACAAAGGCCCACTTCTGGTTGTTTGCATTATTTTGGCTATATAGATACAGATTTGTACCATCTACATTACTTGATCCGTATATATCAAGGTAATATCCGTTGAGCTTTGACTGGATAGTAAAATATCCCGTATTATCAACTGCTTTCAAGGACCAAAGCTGCTGACCAAGCTGATTGTTTCCTGTCTGATAAACCCAATAACCAACATTAGCACCCCGTGTCATCTTGCAGCTTTCAACATCAAGGCACATGTTCTGCTTTGAACCCTTATGGAAAATCACATAACATTTCGTAGCAGAATCGTATTTAAGAGTAAATACATCTGTTTCGGTATTTATATTATGGAAAACTTTGGCATTAGGATAAACCGCGTTAGTTACATACTCAGAGAGATCATATGTCATACCGGGAACGTCAACGCCGAGATTAGAGTCTATGGCTGAAACTATCTGATAATCGCCATCGGGAATAACCTGTCCGTTACCTTGACTTAGACCTGTACCAATTGGATCTTCCTCGACTATAGGAAGGTAAACATATCCCTGAAAACCATTTTTGAATTCAGAAGGCTTTCTAGTTCTAACTTTAAAAAGATATGCAGGATCATAGCTTGATTCTGAATAAGTGATTGTACCATCATTTCCTATCGCTTCAACAACTGCTACGTGGCCGTAAGTGCCATAGTTCCAGCACATGATAGCACCAAGTTTAGGTGATGACCCCTTTGGATAAGTTGATTTTGAATACCATACATTGGCATTTCCTGTGCCAAGACCGGATGGCCTCTGTTTTAGGATTTCGTAAGCTCTGCCCCATGCATACCAGGTACAATTACCTTTCTTTCCAAAGGAATCATACGGGTTGTATGTGTTTTTGCTTCCGTAATAGGTTGAATAATCTGTTGGAGCACTTGTTCTTGGTGAAAATGCAAGAACATCAAAAGAAAAAATAAATAAAGAAAAAACAATACAACAAATTAGGCCGGATATAGTACAGATCAGCCTTTTCCACTGACAATAAACACTTTTCATATTTACCCCTTTCAAGAACTTAATCTACATATACAACAATCCACCTTATATTTTATATTCAATAAGGCAACAAAAAAGTACGGAAAATGCACTACTTCGTGCATAATCCGTACTTGACAGGAATAGCTTAGTGTGAATTTTAGATTTCACAGAATGTTTGCATTATTGCGTTTGTCCTTATGCTACAATATGCGGGTTGAGGGAAAACATAAGGAGGTAAACTATGAAAAAAATTATAGCTACAAGTTTAATATGTGCGCTTGCAATTTCAGCCGCAGGCTGCGGAGATAAGAAAATCGAGACCGCCTCTTTGACAGAGCCTATCCCGGAGCAGTCTGAAGCGGAAAGCACATCAGAAAATGCAGAACCTACGCAGGAAGAAACTGCTGAAGTTACGTCAGATTTATATGAGGCTTTTAAGCAAGGTACAGCTTCTGTTAAGTACAGAGGAACCGGTGACAGATCAGGATATATTGAGCTATCTTCTATCCTGGAGGTTGATAAGGCTTATACTCTTGATGAGATTATTGAAGCTTGCAAGACAATAGGCGTATATAACGAAGATGGTAATCCCAATATCACCTACAGAAGTATTGATTGCGGTCAGGATGGAGTTCCGGAGCTTCTTGTGAACATTGAATTCGGGGCAGCTACTAACCTTACCATGATTATAAAAGAGATAAATAATGAGCTTGTTATGTGTTTTGATCAGGACGGCGGCGAAAGATTTTATGTCGAAGTAAGTGATAACGGCGTTATCGAAGCCGGTGGAGCCAGTGGAGCCAACGTTCATGATATGGATTATGCATTCGTTGACGGAAACGGAGATTATATCTTTTACTATGGAGTTACTGAAACTCTAGCACCTTACGATGACTACTATGCTTACAAAAACGGTGAGGACTACGTTACAATCCCTGTTGAAGGTCTTGATGCAGACCACATCGGCATAAGAGACTACTACTTCGAGGCTGATTTTACAGAACGAAATCATATGTTCAACTATTATATGATTGATGACAACTACGAAGATATCACAACTGACGCAGATTATGATGACTCCAACCTTTTGAAGCAGCGTTTTAACGAGGCAGGAATAAACACATATACTAAGGCAGAGATGGACCAGATGATTAGCGATAGAGCTACTGAGATCGGATATCCCGAAAAATAAGAGAGATAATTAAAGAGGCAGATACTTAATATAGGTATCTGCCTCAATAGTTTTATTTACTTAACTTTCTTACCCTTAGGCGAGCTCCAACTTGAAAAAACTTGATTTATACTATTCTTTTCTCTTGTTACTTGATTGTAAACTGCTCTAAGTTGTCGTTAATTGTATCAACTGCGTCAGATACTGAGGATGCTGCATTTGCAACAAGCTCTGAGGAGGATGCAACTCCCTTGGCAGCCTCTGTTACTCTGTCTACGTTATCTGCAATCTCCTGAGTCGAAGCGGACTGTTCTTCAGATACGGATGCCATGTTTGTTGCTACATCGTTAACCTTCTGCATCTGTTCAGCCATCTCAGTAAGAGTTACATTAGCTTCTGAAAGCTCTTCTGTGATTTCCATGAACGTAGCTGCTGCAGTATTAACAGTTTCAGCACTTGTATTTATAAGTTCTGTATTTGACTCTGACTTCTCAGAAAGCATATGAACCTTCTGGGACATATCCTTGATGATCTCACCAATCTGATTGGTGGCATCAGCTGAGTTCTGAGCCAGGGTTCCGATCTCAGCAGCAACTACTGCAAATCCCTTACCCATTTCTCCTGCTCTTGCCGCCTCAATAGAAGCGTTGAGTGACAGAAGGTTTGTCTGAGAAGATATGGAATTGATGAGGTCGATAATCTGTGTGATCTTTTCAGCAGCTTCATCAACATTAGTAACGGCTTCTGCCATATCCTTCATGGATTCAACGATATCGCTCATGCCGTTTGCTACAGTTGTCATATCATGCTGACCGCTGTCTGCCTTCTTAACCAGGTCATTCATGGACTCTTCAATCTGGTGCTCCTGTTCAGTTACATTAGCAACTGTCTGAGCAAGTACGGTTGCATTTTCTGCAACTTCCGATACAGCTTTTGCCATATTTTCAATATTGTCTTTTATCTGGCTCATGCTGCTGGACTGATCCATAGCTGCAGCTTCCAGATCTTCAGCTGTAGACTTGGAGGTCTGTGCATCTCCGTGAAGTCTTCCGGATACGTCCTTAATTTCAGTAAGCGAATCCCTCATTCCGTTAATGAAATCACCCATGGCTTTATTCATGTAGGCAATTTCATCGTCACCAGTTGCAGTGATATCAACCGTGAAATCACCGCCGGAAATCTTTTGTATATTATCAGTAAGTGTAGTAACAGGCTTTTTGATCATCTTTTTAAGTGATCTTGTGATAATAAGAATTACAAGACCAACAGAAACGATCGTAACAATAATAAGCATTCCGATAAGATTTTGCAGTGTTGCAAGAACCTCTGATTGTCTTGCATATACTACTACTCTCCAGTCAGTTCCGCTAACTGCAGAAGATACGGCATAATATTTAGCGCCATCAGCATTTAATGGTGTTACATTTCCTGTTTCAAGTTCTGCTGAACCTTCAGTAGCAGCAAATTCTCCAAGAGCTTTTACCAGACTATTATCAATATCTGCATAATTCTGACCACATAGAGTCTCATCATCCCTATAGGTAAGTATCTGACCTTTTCCTGTGACCATCATAGCTGCGCCGGTATCGTAGATTCTGATCTCATTCAAAATTTTCTGAGAACCTGCGAGCATAAGATCTGCTGCAAAGCATCCTTCTCTGCCATCTTTCATGTGAACATGGCGGATTACAGTAGCACATAGATCATTGGTTACAGAATCAAAATAGGGCTCATCATAATAATAGAACCATGAATTTGTATAACCAATAGCTTGTTTATACCATTCATGTTCAAGAATATTATCCATTGTAAAATCAGGTGAACTTGGATAAAGGAATGTCTCATCATTTAAAGTAAGATATGCTCCTGTAGGGATCATTTCATATCTTCCAACTGTACCTTTAAGATATTCCATGATCTCATCGTTACTTGAATAACTATTTTGCTCCACTGCATCTGCCACACCGTTAAGATATGTAAAAGTGGAATTAAGATCTCTGTTAACTTTTGCAGCGCTGGCTTCTACCTGATTGGTAAGAGATGTATCTATCAGATCTTTTACCATATTGAAACCAAATCCAAGTACCAAAAATTCTGATACAAGAATACTTAAGATAAGCAGTGTCACAAACATAATTGTTAGTTTTACGCTTATTTGTTTTTTTGCAACTGATCCATTATTTGCGCTTTTTTTACTCATACTGCCTGTTCCCTCACAAGAATAAAACTTACATTTGTTACTTATCATAAATCCAAAATCGCTAAATAATATTGGATATACAATACTTATTATTCCTCATCCTTAAAGTAGTTAATTGTCTCAGTAAGATCTGAAGCAAGGTTCTGCAACTGATCTGCTGATTTGCTGATTAATTCAAAAGTAGCATTAAGCTCCTGCATAGAAGCATTTGTTTCCTCTGTGCTTGCTGCATTTTCCTGAGAAATTGCTGACAGATCAGAAATGATTTCAACAAGTTCATCCTTGGCTGATGAAAGCTGTGTTGCAAGCTTGGCGATATTATCAGCACTTTCAGAAACATTTCTTACGTTATCAGACATTGTCTGCATGTTATCTTTTGTTGCATCAAGCTGTACAGACTGCTGGCCAAAGCTGGTATTAAGTTTTTCCATAACATGAACAGAAGCTTCTGCATCGGAAAGGAGCTGGTCAACAATCTTCTGAATCTCTTCTGCGCTCTTACTTGACTCTTCTGCAAGAGATCCGATTTCTGTAGCAACAACCGCAAATCCTTTTCCTGCTTCTCCTGCTCTTGCCGCCTCAATAGAAGCGTTCAGCGACAACAGGTTTGTCTGAGATGCGATATTGGTGATCGCTTCTGAGAAGGATGCAATGGATTTTGCTGATTCATTGGTAGATTCAATGGTCTGACCAATATCATGTACTGATTCCTGCACTTCCTTACTTGAGGAAATAAGGCTATCAAGTGCGTTCATCGCCTGGTCGCAGGCACCCTTCATTTCGGATGCATAACCGTCAAGCTGTTCAACGTTATTTGTAATATTCTCGATTTCCATTCCTATGTTCTGAGTATTGTTTGCGGCATTTTCAATGCTCTCAGCCTGGGAAAGTGCGCCCTTTGAAATTTCATCTACAGCTGTACTAACCTGCTCTGATGCATCTGAAGCTGAAGCTGCTGATGTTGATAGCTCGCTACCTTCCTTCTTAAGTTCTTTGGACATCTTTGTGGTTGTCCTGATAATGCTTCCAAGTTTATCGCTAAGGGATTTAGCGCCATCTGCAAGTGTTCCAAGTTCGTCCTGACGTCTTATTGCACTATCCTCAATCTTAAGGCTGATATTACCTTGAGATAGTTTATCAAGTTCGCTGGCAATACCGTTCATGATCTTGGACACCCTGTTTGCCAGATAGAAACCAAGAAGAGTGATAATAACAACCATCACAATTGTAATTATTGACAGCAGTAAAATGATATTGGTAATAGCAGAAGTAACGTCTTCACTTTCTCTTCCTGCGAAAACAAGACCTATAATTGAGCCATCTGTATTTTTAACCGGGACATAGTATCCCATATATTTTTTTCCTTCGATATTAAGGTTGGATGCGTAATAATCTTCTCCGCCCTTTAAGCAGGCACTTATAACTGCTTCCGAAGCTTTTGTTCCAACAAGTCTGCCACTGTTATCTGATTTCATAAGAGTGGTAATAATTCGTGTGTCACCAAAGAATAAAGTATAATCAACATTTGTCTGGGCATGAAGTTCGTCCATCAGACTCTCGTATTCTTCAAATACAGGTTCCTCGCCCTTATACAATGTCTCATCAACATAAGACCAATCCCCATCCCAGGTACTGTCCAGCTGACTGTTAAGATGCTCTGCAGTAGCTTTCAGCTCCTCTTTGATGAGATTCTTATAAGTCCTGTTAATCTCAAAACCACTTATGATGTTAAGAATGAGGCCAACGGCAAATACTGCTATTATCGCAATAAGGATAATATTAACAATGAGTTTCTTCTTTCTTGATACTGGTGCTGATTTTTCAGATGACATATTATTATCCCCCTAGTGTCTGTGAAAACCATGTAACCAAGTACTAAAAAACGTGAAAAAGCGGTCACTTTCTCATACTAATTTATATAAATATATTAGCATTATTTCGTATACCGATTTATAAAATTTTTATTGTATTAATCTAAAAGCAAAATAACAAATATATGTTTTCTCTTTCACTTAAAAGTGATATTATGTTAAAGCATTAAAAAATTAATTGATATATTTTAACATTGGAGGTTGTTTTGGAGCACAAGAGAAGTTCATTTTCAGGGAAGATTGGATTTGTATTATCGGCGGCAGGCGCATCTGTCGGACTTGGGAACATATGGAGATTCCCTTATCTTTGCGCAAAATATGGTGGAGGAATATTCCTTCTTGTATATATCATTCTGACACTGACATTTGGATATACTATGATCATGGCTGAGACAGCTATCGGTCGTAAGACTAAAAAAAGCCCTGTTGGCGCATTTGATGCACTTAGTAACAGTAAGGCTATGACTATCGGTGGATGGATCAATGCTATTATTCCTATTCTTATAGTTCCTTATTATTCAGTTATCGGCGGATGGGTATGCAAATACCTTTATAGCTATATTATTGGAAGTTCTGCCGTGCCTGCACAAGATAATTTCTTCGTAAACTTTATTACAGATGGTGCAAAAGCAGAATTTTGGTTTGTTGTATTTTCACTTCTTGTACTTGTTGTAATCTTTATGGGCGTAAGAAACGGTATCGAGCGTGTATCTAAGTTTATGATGCCTATTCTCGTAGTACTTGCTATTCTTATCTGCGTTTACTCAGTTACAAGACCGGGAGCTTTAGAGGGCGTAAAGTATCTCTTTATCCCTGATGTAAAGCATTTTTCATGGATGACAGTTGTTACAGCCATGGGCCAGATGTTCTACTCTCTCTCAATTGCTATGGGTATTCTTATTACATTTGGTTCTTACGTTAAAAAGGATGTCAGCATCGACGAATCCACAAGACAGGTTGAGTTCTTTGATACAGGTATCGCAGTACTTGCAAGCTTAATGATCATCCCTGCTGTATTTGCTTTTTCAGGCGGAGATCGTGAAAACCTTGCTAAAGGTCCTTCACTTATGTTCATCACTATGCCCAAGATCTTTGCAAGCATGGGCGTAGGTAGAGTTATTGGTATTCTGTTCTTTGCTCTCGTATTATTTGCAGCTGTAACAAGTGCTATTGCTCTTACAGAGAGTGCTGTTTCAACATTTTCGGATGAGTTTAAATTTAGCCGAAGACGTGGCACTGTTTTCATGGGAATCATCATGGTAATCCTTGGAAGCTTATCTTCTCTTGGTAACGGACCTCTAGCTAACGTAACTATCTTTAAGATGCAGTTTTTGGATTTCTTTGATTTCATTACGAATTCAATCATGATGCCTATTGCTGCTCTTGCTACATGTATTCTCGTTACAAAGTATGTGACAATCGATGGCATTACAGAAGAAATCGAGCAGGACGGACATCCCTTCAAGAGAAAGAAGACCTTCTCCTTTATGATCAGATTCCTCTGCCCTATCTTCGTTCTTATCATTTTGATAAGTTCAGTGCTTAATCTTCTTGGAATCATTTCTATGTAATATTGGATTTTATGCTTGAAAAATTATATATGTTAAGCTGATATGTACCCTCCATACAGGTCAAAACTGTAAGGCAGGTAAATGCAGATGTTAAAGTATCAGCTCCTGTTGGAACACCTTTCTATTCCTGCAACAGTTAAGGAAATCGGAAGAAGCTCCTTTAAGAAATGTGAATTACTTACAAAGATTACAATTCCAAGCGGTGTTGTAAAAATTGATTCAAAGGCCTTTAGCGGATGCTCAGAATTAAAGACAATTACCGTAAAATCAACTCAGATTAAATCTGTAGCTAAAAATGCATTTAGCGGCATCTCAGAGGACGCTAAATTAAAATATCCTAAGAGTAAGAAGAAATTATACTTAAAGCTCTTTGAAAAGAAAAAGGTAAAAACAACCAAGAAGTAATTTCATCCATCATAAGAAAAAGCCATTACCGGGATCCTCCGGCAATGGCTTTTCTCTTTTCTTCTATTCTATTTATTTGGTTCTTCTTATTTAAAGAATTCCATGTCTTTACTGAGTTTAACAGCGATATCCTTAAGGGATTCAGCGGAGTTTGCAAGGGTTGTAACCGTTGCGGAAAGCTCCTGCATGGAAGCTCCGGTTTCCTCTGAGGATGCTGCGTTCTCCTGGCTTATTGCGGAAAGTGAAGTCATTGCATCTGCTACGACGCCCTTAGCACTTACGCAGGAGCCTGCATCGGTTTCGATGCTCTTTACACTTACAACGGTTGATGAGATATCTTCAATCATTGTATGTACGCTCTCAACTGTCTCTCCGATAACCTTGGTCTGCTCCTCGTTATCGTTCTGGATCTCGGCAGCCATATCAACTGCTTCCTGAGACTGGGTAAGAAGTACGTCCATGACTCCTCTGATCTCATTAGTAAGGTTGTTTGAATCCTCAGCAAGCTTTCCGATTTCTTCAGCAACAACAGCAAATCCTTTTCCGGCTTCTCCTGCTCTAGCGGCCTCGATACTTGCATTAAGTGAAAGGAGGTTCGTCTGAGTAGCAATACTAGTGATTGCATCTACCTTATTATTGATATCTTCTACAGAATTACTTGTAGCAGTAATTCTGTCAGTAATTGCATGGATCCTGTCACTTACTCTCTGAGCGCTCTCCTGCAAATCTTCAAGACTCTTAGCAGAAGTAGAACTTGCATTTTGCATTCTCTCTGCAAGGGAAGCCAGGTCATTTGTACTATTCTGCATGCTGGATGTAGCTTCGCCGATATTTCCTACGTTAATAGTAACATCCTGAATTTCATCTGCCTGCTGGGTAGCTCCTGATGCAATCTCCTGAACGGCATTAGATACATCATCTGCTGTCTGGGATATCTGATCAGCTGCTTCAGCAAGCTCCTCAGATGATACATTTACAGCCTTTGCTGATTCCTTGATGTTATTAACAATATCTCCAAGTGTATCGATAACCGAGTTTGTATTGTTTATCATATCTCCAAACTCGTCTTTTCTTGTGATGTACTTTTCAATAGGTTTAAAGATACCTGATGCCAGATTGTGAAGAGTTTCATTAACTTCATGCATAGGACCTGTAAATGACCTTGCCATTCTAAATGAAAGAATTACAGCGATAATAGTCATGATAATGCCTATTGCTACGATGAAGTTGGCACTCTTTTGGGCTGATGCAAGGGTCTTTGAATAATTTGATGATACAACTATGATCCAGCCTGTCTGAGGCTCCTGTCTGTAGGAAACAATCTCTTTTTCTGCGCCACTTCCCTCTACATAGGTTCCTGCGCCCTGGCTTACAAGGTTAAAGAATTGCTCTCCGCTTCTGTTATCCTCAGGATCATCAGCAGATATCTCTTTATCTGAATAAGCAATTACGATACCATTTTTATCTGTAATAAAGGCTGTCTGATATTCACTTACGTTTTCTGCAAGGAGTGCCTGAAGAACTGAAAGGTCATAGCTTCTCTGAGCAACACCTATAACATCCTTATAACCAAGGTCATATACAGGAACAGCTGGAACAATGATTCTAGCACCTGTTGCTTTAGATACAAGGACATCAGATAAATATTCTGTGCCCTTCATGGCTTCCTGGAAAAATTCACGCTCTGAAATATTAGACAGATTACCGCCGCCCGTTCTTACAAGCTGCTGTCCGTCACTTCCTGTTACTACGATTGCGTTTCCATCGTTAAAAGGCTTATTAACTGTATCAAGATACGCAATCATTTCATCAGGATTTCTTGATGCTTCATCCTTAACAAAGGCTATTGTATAAGGGTTATTTGCTACTGCTTCCAGAGCTCTAAGCTGCTGATTTATAACCGTAATAAATTCAGCTTCTACGATGGCAGCCTGCTTACTGTTAATGGTCTCAGCATCCTGAAGTCCTTTGTAGATTGAGTTCTCATAGCTTATAAAAATAGCAATTACAAGCGGAACTACTACAAGAATGACCATAGTGATTATGAGCTTTGTCTTAACGCTGTTAAGGCCTTTCTTATCTTCTATTATTGGGGCTTCATTCAATCTTTCTTCTGACATAACAACCTCCAAAAAAATAAGCAAAACGCTATCACAATTTCGTCAATCCAAGATAATTATAACTATGGCAATAGCATTTTGCTTGATTTCTAGGGTTATTTAATTGTTTTTATAAAACTTTAAGAATTACGGTTCTTCGACCACGTACTCTTTTTCGTCAACTGTAATGCTGCTTACTGCATTTAATGAGCTAAAGAGCTTTTCGTCTACATAATTAAACTTTTCCGGCGTTTCGCCTTTTTCCAGAGTTTCTACCAGTGCCTCTACTCTTGGTCCATGCAGAGGATTACACTCAGCTATGCATGAAATCTTGCCTTGTCTGCAATATTCCAATGAATCCTCGTTAACTCCATCAAAGGAGACCACCATGATCTCGCCGTTCTTGATGTTAGGACCAACTCTTTTTCCTGCACTTTCAAGAGCATCGATCGCGCCCATGGCTTCGTTGTCGTTTTCGCAGTAAACAATATTTATATTGTCATATCCCTTAAGAAGGGCTGCCATAACTTCCTTTCCTTTACTTTCCGTAAAGTCACCCGTAACTTCAGCCATCAGATCCCAGCCATATTCCCTTGAGGCATTGGCAAGTGCTCTGGTTCTACCAATCTGAGCCGTTGAACCGATAGTTCCCTGAATATTTACAATATGAAGTTCGTCTCCTGTAATCCCCCTTCTGTCAGCGAAGGCTTTTATCCAGGCACACATCTTTTTGCCTTCAAGTTCGAAATCAGAACCAACCCAGCATGAATACAGATTTTTATCAGAGGCATTTACTCTTCTGTCTACAAGAATAACAGGAATCTCGGCTTCTTTTGCTTCTTGAAGAACAGAGTCCCAGCCATCCTCCATTGCCGGAGCAAGGACTATATAGTCGACGTCCTGCTGTATAAACATACGAATGGATGTTATCTGATTTGCCTGTTTTTGTTGGCCGTTTTTATAGATGAGGTTGTAGCCGTTTTCTTTTGTAAAGGCACTCAGCATGGACTCTGTATTAGTATTTCTCCAGTCGGATTCTGCTCCCAGCTGGGAAAAACCTACAGTAATTAGACCTGTGTCTATGGAAACCTGTTCCTTTTTAGCTTCTTTTGATGTACTACTACCACAGCTTGTGATTATCGCAAGCATGAGGAGTATTGCCACTGATGATTGAAAAAATCTCTTCATGTTAATTCTTAAGCGCTCTCTTTTTCTGTGCCATTACAACACTCTGTATAAGAAGGAAGATGCAAAGCATAGCAGCAATTGTGATACCGGTCCACCAAGCCTGATCAAGACCTGCTGATGAAACGATATTCTGGATAGTGCTAAGAGAAAGAACACCAAAGAGGGTTCCTATGATATTACCAACACCACCTGTAAGCATTGTTCCGCCGATGATAGATGATGCGATAGCGTTCATTTCCATACCCATTGCATGGGATGCAGAACCTGATCCTGCGTGCAGGAAGTATACATAGCCTGCAATACCTGCAAGTTCACTGCAGATAAGATGCGAAATGAACTTTGTCTTCTTAACATTAAGGCCAAGCATAAGTGCGCTCTGCTTATTTCCTCCAACTGCGTAAAAGCTTCTTCCAAGCTTTGTATAGCGAAGTACCAGGAATAATAATACCACAATGATGAGTGCTACGATTACACCAATTTCAACATATGCTGGAACATAAATACCCTTTTTATTTACGGATCCCATGCCGGGTACGTAAATTCTTGTAAGTTTAAGAGCTGTAAATTCCTCATCTGCTACGTTGAAAGGTGCAGTATTTACGATCGTTGTCATACCTCTTGCAAAGAACATTCCTGCAAGGGATACAATGAATGGCTGAATATCAAGATAAGCAACCAAAAATCCCTGAATAAGGCCATAAGCAAGACCAATTCCAAGAGCTATAAGAATTGAGCCAAGGATGCTTCCATCGTGATAATCAAGGTATACAGCACAGCACATGGAAACAAGTGCTACAACGCCACCTACGGAGATATCGATTCCACCGGTTATCATTACAACGCTCATTCCGCAGGCCGTAATGATAAGAGCTGCATTAAGGTTTAAGATGTTAAAGAACATCTGAGGCTTTGTAAAGCCGCCGCCCTGGAAAATGATAGCTCCAATATACATAAGGAAAAAGATAACTATGGTGATTGTCAACAGGAGGCCTGTGTCGCTCATTTTATGAAAGATACTTTTCTTTTTCATTTAAGCCACCTCCTTCTTCGCGGGTTTTACTTTTTTAGTGAGCTGATTCATCTTCTCTCTTACTGTAGGTGCTGAGAATACTACAAGAAGGATTACAACTACAGCCTTGTATGCAGCAAGTGCATCAGACTGAACATTGAACTTATAAAGTGTTGTAGTAAGGAACTGAATTACATAAGCACCAAGTATTGAAGCCCACATATTAAACTTACCGCCGGAAAGAGCATTTCCGCCAAGAGCAACTGCAAGAATAGCATCCATCTCGATATCCTTTGCAATTACTGAGTAGTTGATGGTAGAAAGTCTGCTGACCTTGATAAGCGCTGCAACTGCTACGCAAAGTCCAAGGATTACAAATGCAAGGAACTTTATAAAGGTAGGGTTGATACCGTTAAGTCTTGAAGAACTCTCATTGATACCAACTGCCTGAGTATAAAGTCCAAGGTTTGTAAACTTAAGTACAAGAGCAATTACAATGATGCAGGCAATTACAATAAATACTGTTGTAGGAATAGGGCATCCCGGAATAAATCCGCCAAAGTATGCAAACTTAGGATCAGGAACGATTGGCAGCTCGTTGTTATTGATCCATGCTGCAATTGAACGTCCTGCTGTAAAGAGTATCAGCGTTGCGATCATGGGCTGAATCTTAAATACAGATACCAACATACCGTTGAAAGCTCCGCAAAGCATACCTACAACACATGCTACTAAAAACGCAACTATGATAGGTGCCTGAAGCTCTGTAGGTCTTGCCTGTCCTCCGCAGAGAACTCTAAGCATGGCAGATCCTGCAATAGCTATGGTTGCACCAACTGAAATATCCTGTCCCCCTGAAGCCGCAGTCACAAGCGTCATTCCAATAGCTAAAATTCCAAGCTCAGAGCCGTAATCAAGGATTGTGATAAGGTAGCCTGAAAGTACAGTATTTCCGGCATTATTGATTACGGGTGTGATCTTAAAGAAACCAGGGTCATTGATCAGATTTATTACCGCCAAAAGGATAATAGCGATGATCGGAATAAAAAGCTGATTCCCTGTAAGCCTTTTTAACAGGCTTTCTTTATTTTTTATATTCTTACTCATACGTTACTCTCCCCTGCGATTGTGCTCATGATCTTATTCTGAGTAAGGTCTTCACCAGATAGTTCCCCAACCACCTTCCTGTCTCTCATTACGATCAGTCTTGAGCACGTTCTAAGCATTTCATCTGTCTCAGAAGAAATGAAAGTTACACTCATTCCACCTTTTGCCAGTTCTAATACAAGTTTCTGAATATCAACCTTTGTTCCTACGTCGATACCTCTTGTAGGCTCATCAAGGATGAGATACTCAGGATGCATCAAAAGCCATCTTGCAAGAATTACCTTCTGCTGGTTACCACCTGATAAGCTCTTAATAGGTGTGTCAGCTGAAGCAGTCTTAATATTAAGCTTTTTGATATATTCGTCTGCAAAAGCATAAGCCTCTGCTTTACTAAAGGGCTTAAAGAACCCTTTAAGTACCTGAAGTGCAAGGATGATGTTATCTCTTACGGAAAGATCTCCGATTATACCATCAACCTTTCTGTCCTCAGGAAGATAAGCAATTCCGTTCCTCATGGCATCAAGAGGTTTGTTAATCTTAACGTCCTTGCCATGCATCTTTACAGTACCCTTAAGAACTCTGTCTGCTCCAAATATTGCTCTTACGCATTCGCTTCTACCGGAACCAAGAAGTCCTGTAAATCCGTTAACTTCACCCTTTTTAATATAGAAATCAAAGGGCTTAATACCTGCATTACTCTGCAGTTCCCTAGCGTCAAATATATGCTCATCAGCGTCAGCGCCCTCGTAGGATCCGCCTTCGCCTTTGATATCTGAAAGGTCATCCATCTCTTTACCAAGCATCTTGGCAACAAGCTTAACTCTTGGAAGATCTTTGATTTCATATTCTCCAACAAGCTGACCGTCTCTAAGGACAGTTATTTTGTCGCAAACTTCATAAACCTGATCCAGGAAATGAGTAACGAAGATAATTCCAACACCTCTCTTTTTAAGACCTCTCATAAGGTTAAAGAGCTTCTCAACTTCCTGCTCATCAAGTGAAGATGTAGGTTCATCTAAAATAAGAACCTTACATTCCATGTCCACTGCTCTTGCTATGGCAACCATCTGCTGAACCGCAATTGAACAGCTTCCGAGCTGCTGGGTAGCCTTGGCAGGTATCTCCAATAAACTAAGGAGCTTGTCAGCATCCTCACTCATTTTTTTCCAATTTGTAATGTTGCCCTTTGTTCTTCCGATATACATATTCTCTGCAACCGTAAGATTAGGGCAAAGTGTTATTTCCTGATAAACAGTACTAATACCACATTTTTGAGCATCCTGAGGAGAATGGATTGCTACCTCTCCCTGACCCTCAAGTGTGATGGTACCGGCATCTTTTGAATATACTCCGGTCAATACCTTTATCAGTGTAGATTTTCCGGCACCATTTTCTCCCATAAGAGCATGAATCTCTCCCTTATTCAGAGAAAAATCAACATTCTGTAATGCTTTGACGCCAGGAAAAGATTTATTGATGCCCCTCATCTCGAGCACTCTATTATCATCCACCGGCAATACCTCGTATTCTTTCTTTTCATGAAATGCGCGGTGGGCTATGAACCGCACCGCGCTATAGATTCTTTTATTTTTGGTGATTTACGGTTTAATTAGATGCCGTATTTGTCTACATCTTCCTGAGTAATTGTCTCAGCATCGAAGCCCTTCTCATCCATGATGATTGTCTTCTCTGAAATTGATCCGCCGCTCTCAAGAGTCTTGATGATCTCATCAATGTAGCTAGACTGGAAAGGATTGCACTGTCCATCATAGTTCCAATTCTGGTTAAGGAGCTCTTCAAGTGCCCACTTGTTGCAGTCAAAGCCCATTACGATAACGTCTTTGCCAACACCATGTGAGATACCAGCTGCATCAAGAGCTGCAACTGCGCCCTTAGCCATATCGTCGTTCTCAGCATAGATTACGTTGAACTCTTTGCCGGAATCGATAACTGACTGAACGATCTGCTGTGCCTTCTCTGCGTTCCACTCAGCTGTCTGCTGAACAACGATGTTCCAGTTGTCTTCTGCAGCAACCTTCTCATCAAGAGCACCACTTCTGCCCTGCTGAGCTGCAGAACCCATAACACCCTGAAGGTGAATTACGTTAACTGTATCGAGGTTCTGTCCTGCGAGCCAATCAACAGCTGTCTGGCCTTCCTTAGCCATATCAGATACGATTGAAGCCTCATAGAGACTCTCATCAGCATCGATTGTACGGTCGAAAAGGATTACCTTAATGCCTGCATCCTGTGCATCCTGAAGAACTGAATCCCAGCCTGCTGTATCAGCTGCAGAAAGAAGAAGGTAGTCTACTTCGTCCTGGATGAATGTCTGAGCTGCTGCGATCTGCTCGTCGTTCTTTAAGCTGTAAGCAAATGAAGCATCATAGCCATTCTCTTCTGTGAAAGTTGCCTTAAGGTCAGCGTCGTTAGCTGTACGATAGCCTGACTCGTTAGGATCGTTGTTGATGATACCAACCTTGATGAGATCGCCTGAAGCTGTCGCTTCCTCAGTAACCTCTTCAGTTGCTTCTTCTACTGCCTCAGTAGCTTCCTCTACTGTTTCGCTGACAGCTTCTGTAGCTTCTTCTACAGTCTCACTAGCTGCTTCCTTTGCTGTATCAGCTGCGCCGCTGTTACAAGCAACAAGGCTAAGTGTCATAGCAGATGCCATAACGATTGACAATAACTTTCTTTTCATAACTTTTTCCCTCCTAGAGAATTAGAAAAATTTACGGGGTTATCCCCTTGCTGATAATAATTCTATAGGAATGAGAAAAAATTACGATGCAATTAAAAATCAAAAATTGTTGGAATTTTTATTATTTTTTTACGGTTGGTTGGATTTTTTACGATTTAGGTTAAGATTTTCGGCAGAGTAATGGTTACGGTTGTTCCATAGCCGTATTTACTGTCTACTGACAGGCCATATTCCTCCCCAAATTCAAGCTTTATGCGCTCGTTTACGTTATACATTCCATATATAGCGCTGTGCTCCGGCTTTTCATGGGAAAGAGATTCCCTGACAGCCTGCAATCGGCCTTCCTCCATACCCATACCGTTATCGGCAACGATAATTTCTATCATATCATCATGTATATTGCCTGTTACGCGTATCATACCTCCGCCGCGCTTATTCTTTATTCCATGATACAGAGCATTCTCGATGATGGGCTGAATTGTGATCTTAGGAATATGATAAGGATATAGATCCTCTGATACTTCAAGCTGATAAGATAAAATGTCCTGATATCTTATCTGCTGAATTTCAAGGTAGCTTCTTACGTGCTGAATTTCTTCCTTTATGGTTACTATCTCTTTTCCTTTATTAAGGCTGCTTCTGAAAAAGTCAGATAGACTTCCTACCATTTTTACTACCTGTCTCTGATTTCCTGCTTCTGCAGACCATACGATAGCATCTAAGGTATTATATAAAAAGTGAGGATTTATCTGGGCTTGAAGAACTTCAAACTCAGCCTTACGAAGCAGCTTCTGCTCCTTTTTTACCTGCTCTTCTATAGGTCTTGTAATCCAAATGGGTCCAACGAGAGATACAATAAGCACGCTAAGCAGCACAAAAATAACGATTCCGATTGAGATTCTAATATAGTTTCTGTAGAAGTCCTCGGAATCCTTTTGGGCAGTCTGAAGCTGCTTATTTTCATAATAGATGTATTCGTTTACAGTCTCCTGCACAAGAGATGTTACTATTTGGACATCGTTCTCCCAGATTATCATGTTGGAATCATAGCGGTCCTCGTAGTTTAGATTATCTTCTATTTTCTCAATATAGCCTTCCAGATTGGATAAGTATTTTAAAGCACTCTCAATACGCTTCATATTTTCGGGAGTATTGGTGTAGTCTTTAAGTCCGTCTATGACATTTCTTGCATGACTAATAAGCTCCGGAAGTTTGGAATCTTCGGGGCTTACGTTTCCGACAATTAAGAGATAGGTTTCATAATCAAAATCTTCTTTGAAATCAAGACTGAACTTACTTGCTTCAACGACAGAAGTGATCATATTATTATATCTGTCGTTTATCTTGGATAGATTATAATAAGCAAATATCATAAACAGAATGCTCGGTAAAAGAAGGATGAAATATGAAATTCTTATCTGGTCGGCAAGATGTGAATTTGAAATGTCTCGTATCTTTTTAAGAAATGTCATGCTTCATCCACCGGCATACCGCTTCTGTACTGGGTTGGCGTAATTCCTTGAGTCTTTTTAAATATATATGAAAAATAGTGGGGATCCTTATATCCTACAAGGAATCCTATTTCATTGCTTTTCTTTGATGTGGTACTGAGAAGTTCTTTTGCTGCATTCATCCTGTAGTCAGTAAGATACTTAATAAAGGGCTTTCCTGTCTCCTGCTTAAATACAGCGCTTAAGTGATTAGGTGAAAAGTTTACGTGGGCTGCCAGAGTATTAAGTGAAAGCTCATCCTCTGTGTAATGCTTCTCAATATAGGAAATAACATCACTTACAAGATCGTGATATCTTCCCTTGGAATTTTCATCTCTTATATCAAGGGCTGTATCAAGGATCCTGGTAAAGTATTTTCTTGTGTTGTCTTCATCTGCAAGGATATCAGGCGTTGGAACTTCAACTTTTCCTTCCATATCGCTTCTGGTAAGTCCAAGGTCATTCTCAATAAAATCACTTACGCAAAAATATACGTCCATAGCGATATATTGCCTTAGCATAGTTGAACGTATTGCGTTTTTGCCCATACCGTTTATGAATTCTTCCATGAAAAACTCGGTCTCTGTTTTTTCGCCTCGCCTTATGAATTCCTTGATGAGTCTTCTATCTATATGCTTGGGATCGATTTCAGAGAGAATAACATCCTCATTATCAGGCTTTAATACTTCTTCAGAGCCTCTAAGGAATCCATTATCCTCAGTCAGATACATGTGCGCAAACGCCCTTGTAGCCCAGCCAAAGGATGTGGGAATTTCTGTAATTCTTGATACCGGCTGACCAATGCCTCCAAAATATCTGATATGGTTGTATTTTCCAAAGAGGTCAGAGAGCTTTTCTACGCATTCATCGATATTTAATGCAACAGCATTTTCGTTATCGCCTTTAAACAGCAAAACTATACCCTCTACATTTAAATCGAAATAAAGGGCATCATATTTTTCAGATAAAATACAGATTTTGGAAAGTACGTCAATTACGCTCTTAGAATACTCATAGGTATCGTGCCTTGTGGACCATACTTTTAAGAGAATAGTGTTATAGCACATCCCCGTTATATCTATTGATAGTTTTTTTGCACTTTCAATAAGCTCAGAAAAATCTTTCCCACCTGTAATCAGGCTTCTGAAGAAATCGAGCTTTTCAAGCTCAAGTCTTTCCTTCATGTCCTCTTCGTAACGTTTTCTGGCTTCTTTTTCTTCTCTTTTTTCTTCAATTTTAGCTTTAAGTGCGTCAACTTCTTTAAGGAGATTCTCGCCGCTGATTGGCTTAGATAAATAGCAGGATACACCGATTCTTATTGCTTCTGTTGCAAATTGGAAGTCTTCATATCCGGTAAGAAGTATGATCTCTATAAAAGGAAATTCCTTTTTGATCATGCGACTTAAGGTAAGCCCGTCCATGAATGGCATTTTGATATCGGTTATAACAATGTCCGGCTGAAGCTTTTGAATCATGGTATAAGCTATCTCTCCATCCGAAGCTTCACCGCAAAAGTCATAGCCGTGGGCTGCCCAGTCTATATTATTTTTTATACCTTCTCTGACAACAAACTCATCTTCAACTAGAAATACCTTCATAACCCCAACAACTCATTTCTAAAAACCTTCCGGATTCCCTATTTCCGGAAGGTTTTCAATTATTTTTATATTAAATTATAAATAATGTGCTCTGATCTCGTCTCCTGATAAAGGTGAAAGATAAGAAGGAGCAATATCAAATACAGTTTTTCCGCCCTTTACGCCTTCTTTGTTAAGTCTGTCTACTGCTCTTGCGTAAGCTGTAAGAACAGCACCTGTAAATTCAGGATTTGAATCAAGCTTTAAGCTGTATTCAATAACGTGCTTGTTTCCACTGTTTCCGGTTTCACCTGTATAGATAACTGATCCGCCGTGAGGAAGACCTGCGTGGTCTCTTAATAGCTCATCCTCGCTGATAAAATGTACTGTTGTATCATAGTCAGCAAAGTAGTTAGGCATTGTCTTGATCTCGTTTTCAATCTTTGCCTTATCAGCGCCGTCTTCTGCAACAACGAAGCACTCACGAGTATGCTTTTCTCTTGTTGTAAGCTCAGGGTTTTCGCCGTTTCTTACCCTTTCAAGGGCGGCAGGTACAGGAATAGTATACTGTCTTGCGTCCTTAACACCTTCAATTCTTCTGATTGCATCAGAATGACCCTGGCTTACGCCTCTTCCCCAGAAGGTATAATCCTTGCCGTTAGGAAGGATAGCTGTAGCATATAATCTGCTTAGTGAAAACATTCCGGGATCCCATCCGCATGAAATAAGACCGATCTTGCCTGCAGCTTTTGCAGCCTTATCGACATTTTCAAAATGAACAGGGATGTTTGCATGAGTATCAAAAGAATCTACTACGTTGTACATAGCAGCATACTTAGGTGTCATCTCGGGAAGATCTGTCGCACTTCCTCCGCAGATGATAAGAACATCGATATCTTCCTTTCCTGTATCAAGGTCTTTTACGCTCTTAACAGGCACTTCTGCAGAAGCTATCTTTAAGCTCTCAGGTGCTCTTCTTGTATAAACAGCAGCAAGCTCCATATCTTTTGCAGCATTAACAGCAGCTTCAACGCCTCTTCCGAGGTTGCCATAACCTAAAATTCCGATTTTCATAGACTCCTCCGTTTCAAAAAATACATTTATAACAATCTAATTTTATATAATACATGAATTATACATTATTAGTAAAGCCTTCAAGACAACTCATCAAGAGTTTTGCCGTAAGGCTCAAGGAAATCCCTCATAAAATCATTTACTTCTACGCATTCTTCTTTAAGCTTATTCAGTGAATTTAATGTACTTTCCTGTGCAGTTCTAAATTCGCTGTTTCCTGCGTTTTTCTCTTCGATGCACTTAATAAGTGCTGAAAGCTTATCAGCAGCTTTAACAAGCCTTCTCATATACTTCTCATCTTCTCCGTCCTGTGCCCTGAAAATATCCTCGTAGGCAGGACGCAGATCCTCCGGAAGCTTATGAAGAAGCTGAGTGTCGGCTATTGCTTCTACCTGCTTATATGCGTTTTTAATTTCATCGTTATAGTATTTTACAGGTGTTGGCATATCTCCTGTAATAATCTCAGATGCATCATGGTAAAGACCAATAAGTGCTGCCTTCTCCGCATTTAAGTTCTTACCGTACCTGACATTGCCTATAACGCAAAGAGCGTGAGCTATCATTGCGACCTCAAGTGAATGCTCACTTAAGTTTTCCTGTCTGGAATTACGCATGAGAGCCCACCGCTCGATATATTTCATTCTAGATACTGTTGCAAAAAAATTGTATGACATAATTTATCTGTTTTCAAAATCCTCTACAAACTGTACTATCAAATTTACCGTTCCATCAACTCCAAGCTTACTTGAGTTAACAGTAAGGTCATAGGTGTCTGATCTTCCCCATTTCTTAGAAGAATAATAGTTATAATAGCTCTGTCTCTGCTTATCCTTCTGAAGCATCTTCTCGATGGCTTTTTCTTTTGTTGTTATCTCAGGATAACGCTGTTTAACTCTCTCAATCTTATCTTCTTCATTTGCATGAATAAAGATATTTACAACGTTATCATACTCAGCCAGCGCGTAGTCAGCACATCTTCCTACGATTACGCAGGGTCCTTCATCAGCGATCTTCTTAATAGTATCAAACTGAGCAAGGAAAATCTTATGGCTTATAGGCATATCTACAAAGCTTGATGCATTATAGCCAAATGAATACGTATCCATAACGAGATTGTAAAGGAATGAAGTTGTAGGTCTTTCATCGTGATCCTTTATCATTTCTCTAGCGAAACCGCTGTCCTGAGCTGCTCTTGTAAGAAGTTCCTTATCGTAAAACTTAATACCAAAATGCTCTGCTACTTTTGTTCCAATCTCTCTTCCACCTGATCCAAATTGTCTGCCTATAGTAATAATTGTATTCATATCAAACCTCCGTAGATGGTATTTTAATACAATTTATTATACCAAAATATTTAAAAGATGGTCAAAATATTCGGGAAGCGGAGCATCAATTTCTATATATTTTCTTGTTGTAGGCTGAACAAAGCCAAGAGTTTTTGCATGAAGTGTCTGCCCGTTTAATTTAAACTTTGATTTTTGCCCGTTTCCATACACTTCATCCCCAAGAAGCGGATGACCTATGTGTGACATATGAACTCTTATCTGATGGGTTCTTCCTGTCTCTAGCTTACACTGAATGTAGGTAAGCTTTGACTCTTCAAATCTCTTTATGACTTGATAATGGGTAACAGCCTCTTTTCCCTGTCCAGCAGGAACTACAGCCATCTTCTTTCTATCATTTACAGATCGTCCGATATTTCCTTCGACTGTTCCTTCGTCATCTTTAAGGATTCCATGGCATATAGCGTGATAAACTCTGTTGATTGAGTGTTCTTTTAGTTGCTCTGCTATATCTCTGTGGGCAACGTCATTTTTACAGATAAGTATTGAGCCTGTGGTATCCATATCAATTCTATGAACTATTCCGGGGCGCATGACTCCGTTTATGCCGGATAGCTTATCTCCAAGGTAGTACATTATTCCATTAACCAAAGTATGCTCATAGTGGCCGGGAGCCGGATGGACAACCATGCCCTTTGGCTTATTAATAACCAATATGTCATCATCTTCATAGAGAATATCAAGATCCATTTTTTCCGGCTTAATATCAGGAATTACAGAAGGCGGAATGATAAGAGAAAGTTCATCTCCTTCACTTACCTTGGTACTTCCCTTAACAATTTTACCATTAACGGTTAGGAGGTTATCCTTTATAAGTTTTTGTATATAACTTCTGCTCATAGCATCAGAGAGAGAGCTGATAAGCTTATCAACTCTCTCTCCGTCATTATCTTCAGTAACTACAAATCTTAAAACATTTGTATTATCGCTGCTCATTTAAACTCCCTATACTTCTTCTGCTGCTTGAAGCTTAAGAAACTAAAGTCATTTTCCTTGTAATAGAAAAGGAAAAGTAAGATAAACAGTATTGTTGAAACCGTAACATAAATATCTGCCACATTAAAAATCGGGAAATTTATAAGTACAAATGAAATAAAATCAACAACATAATCGTTTCGTATTCTGTCAATCATGTTTCCGGCTGCTCCGGAAGCTATCATAATGAGGATTACCTGCATAATGGTGTACTTTTTGGTCATTGGAAGCTGAAACAAAACATAGGCTATAACTACCATTATCATAACAGCAACCATCACAAAGAATACTTTCTGATCCTGTAAAATACCAAATGCTGCGCCTCTGTTCTTAAGGAATGTAAGCTCAAGGACACCCGGAATAAGCACTATTGAGTCTTTATCCTGTAAATACTTTACAGCCATAAACTTTGTTACCTGATCAAGGACAATTAAAAGTGCTATGGCAATTATATCTATGATCAGGGCAATTTTCTTTTTAGTTGTAAGTATATTCATTGGTTACACCTCATTCAAAATCTTCTGTCCAAAGTATTTCTTTTATGCCTTCTCTAATTTCATCATCTGTAACTGATGAATCAAGAGTAGCTTTTCCAAGCTTTTTAAGAAGGACAAATTTAATAGAGCTCTGGTCTGCCTTTTTATCTGAATGTACAAGCTTTATTATCTCTTCAACATCTACATCTTCAACAGAAATCGGAAGTCCGAAAGGTACAAACATATCTCTGATCTCGTAGTATTCATCCATAGGAAGCATATTTCTCTTATATGAAATATAGGCAGCAGCCACAGCTCCAAGGGCTACGCACTCGCCATGGAACAGAGAAAAGTCCTTATATTTCTCAATAGCATGTCCAATGGTATGACCAAAGTTAAGAAGTGCTCTGTCACCTTTTTCAGTAGGATCCTTCTCAACAACTCTGCGCTTAATATCGCAGCTCATCTTAACCATATCGATCAAAGTATCAAGGTCTCTCTCCTGTATTTCATACATATTATCAAGAAGCCATGTATAGAAGTGAGCATCCTTAATAAGACCATGTTTCATAACTTCAGCAAAACCTGAAGCGAACTGTCTACCATCAAGGCTGCTTAAGACAGATACGTTAATAAATACAAGTCTTGGCATATGGAAAGCGCCTACCATATTCTTGTAGCCCTCATAGTCAACACCGGTCTTTCCACCCACGCTGCTATCTGTCTGTGCAAGAAGAGTTGTGGGAATCTGAACAAAATCAATTCCTCTAAGATATGTGGCAGCTATAAATCCTGCCATATCGCCAACTACGCCTCCGCCGAGAGCAATGATCAGATCATGTCTGTCAAAATGATTCTCAATAAGTACTCCGTAGACTTTGTTTATCTCTGTAAGATTCTTATTTTCTTCACCTGCAGGAATTGCATAAACCAGAACTTTATCAAAGTCATCGCCAAGCAGGTTCTTTACTTCTTCTGCATATAACTTCTCAACATTAGTATCTGTGATAATAGCTACTTTTCTGCCCTTAAATCCAAGTTCAAGAATACATTTTGGAAGCTCTTCAAAACTCTTATCAAATACAATATTATAGCAAGGTGCTCCATTATACGTTACGTTCAAAACTTCTGCCATACCAATAAAACTCTCCTAGGATTCATAAATAATGAAGTTCTGCTCTCGCTTGCGCTCGATAGAACCAGCAAATACACTAAGCACGAAAAAACCTGGCTTAATGCCTTTGCTAAAAAAAGCAGAAGCAACTGAATGCTTCTGCCTTAATGTGCATAAATTACATCTGCTGCGGTCCTGATGTTCCCATGGTTCCTTCAAAAGCTCCACCTAATATATCCTGGAAATCACCGGATATATCTACGCTTGCGGGTGTTACAATGAAAATATAACGTGAAATCTTCTGTAAATTACCTGCAATCGCAAAGCATGAACCGGAAGTAAAGTCGATGATTCTCTGTGCAAGTTCAACATCAATGCCCTCAAGATTAAGTACTACAGTTCTATTATTAAGAAGTGTCTCTGTAATCTCTCTTGCATCCTCAATAGAAGTAGGCTTTACAACACAAACTTCCATTCCTGATACGCCCGAGCTTCTTCTCATAGGAGAAACTCTCGGAGTAGATGAAGGCTTCTTAAATTTATCTTCACTTATTTCAATGCTTGGATCATCTTTACCGATCGGTGTTGCTTTACGGATAGGTTCGATGGTGCTGTCAAAATATGCATCATCATCTGTATCATAATAACCGCTTTCATCATCCCCATTCAGCTTCATTGCTGATAAAAACTTATCCATTACACTCATTTGATTACCTCGTTCCCAACAAAAACAATTAACTACTATATTATGCTTGTTTTTAACATATGTGTCAATATTCTGTTGTTTCTATTGTTGATGCGTCCAGCACTATATAATCATATACGCTGAGACCATAATTAGTATTGGATTTAACTATAGAATACTCTTCATTTTCATATAAGACAATTATCTGTCTGAAATCTGCGTATCCCTTGTTGATATTATAAACGCCGATAAGGTTGTCCTTCTCGCTGACAGTAAATCTGTTATCAGAGTCAGTCATAATAAGTATGTCTCCGGCCCTAAGGATACTGTCGTCTATGTAATAAGAATTATCCGTTTCGTTATATATTTCAACCTCGATAAATTCAGAGGTTTCGTTTCCGTCTTCATCGTACTTATCCCTAAGAACACCTGCATTGCTGTTGCTTCCCTTTGTTATGTATTCCTTAGGAATAACAAAGAAGCTCTTTTCAGCAATTGCGCTGTTTGGAATCTTAAGACCACTCTCTTCCTCTGTGATGACCTCGACATTTAAGAATCTGTCCTTAGAAAAAGTGATCATGGAATTCGTAAATGTAAAGGCAACAAAGGTATCTCCGGCATCATTTGTGTAATATGATACCTTACCCCAGGACTCATCCTGGTTCTTTAAGAATCTGACCTTGACGTATTCTCTCTCTTCCAAAGCCTTAACCTTATCAAGGTCATTTTCCTTTATAACAACGCTCCAGCTCTCCTCCGTAGAAATCTTGTAAGCATTATCGCCTACGCCAAGAAGAGAATTGCTGATAAGCTGATTCCTCTCATATTTACTGCTATCAAGGAGGTCAGCTGTCATATCGCTAAGCTTTAACCCTTCATAGCCATCAGTTGAATACAAAACAATACCTGTTGTAGGTGCATAGCAATAATTAATGCTCTTTGCAGTGGTACCGCTTAAACTGTTGATATTTGCCAATATGCTTGAACTAGCAAGTTTCTGAACAGTTCCGTTCAGAGAGTTTTTAAAATCATAGACCGTTGAAAAGGTCATAGGATCAAAGTCTGAAGCATAGCTTACAATCTGTGTTCTAAGCTCGCTAAGATCTTCATCGCTAAGGTTTGCCTGCTCTGAACCCTGGGACTTAAGGAAATCCAAAAGATCACCGGATTCATCTACTGTGCAAACAAGGTTACCAACTGCTACTCTCTGCCCCTCTGTTGCAAAATAGTTGATATATCCTGCGTGATCGGCAGGAATAATAGTCTCATCCCTTAGTGCCACTGCTTCATAGATGTTATTTGAAGACAGCGAGCCCTCCATAACCTCATATCCAACAATATGTTTTTTATTAAAATATATAAAAACGCAGATGACCACATAAACAAGTATTACCGCAAAAAATATCATTCCGATATTTATATGCAGAAATAATGGATATCTGGCGATCTTGCTCTGTTTTTTCTTTGCCATAATTATCCTAAAACATAAGACAAGCCGCGACATACGCGGCTTGCCGATTAACTTTAATATTTATTATCAGAGTGCTGTTACAACCTTGGACTTAACAGCCTCGGGAAGTTCTGACTCATCCATAGAAACACTAAGAACGAAATCTACTCCAAATTTCTCGCTTAATCTGTCAAGCTTTTCAATTGTAGGGGTAATATCTTTGCCTTCTAAGCAGGCAATATTGAGAAAACCATCGAAATACATTTGTTGAAGATCGTGATCCTGAGAGATCACACCACTGACGAAACCTACGAATTCATCTGAATTTTCAATCATGAATTCTGGAACTACAATAAGACGAACCTTATTATTGAGCTCAAACATGTGCTTTGTATTCCTATCAAGGAATACAACGTTACCTAAGATGTTTTTGACCTCGGTATTGACCTTGTTCAATAGGCATTTTGTCTTGCCCTTTCCTTTGTTCCCAACAATTAATTGAACCATATCCATACCCTCCTGCAGTGTATTTTCTGATAATTTAATTATAAGGTAACTATCTTTAAAACACAACCTAATTTGTAATTTCCAGAAGTAGATTACTCATCTCGTTGTAAAGCGTATTGGTGTCCTCAGCCCGCATGATTACTGCGATAAATTCATTGCCTGATGTATCAGCTGCAAGCTGTATGAGACAATGTCCTGCCGCTGCAGTTGTTCCGGTTTTTCCTCCAAGAACTGTTATTCCTGCAGGCATCTCGCAATTACCGTTTAAATAGCCGTTTGTATTATTTACAGTAACTTCCTTCATATCTCCGCCGGAAGTATGATACTGGGTTGTATAATTTGACATTCTGATTATCTGACTGAATTTTTCGTACTTTAATGCTTCATTAAACATTAAGTACATATCATATACGGTTGTATAATGGTCTTCCTGAGTAAGACCGTTAGGATTCATAAAATGAGTCTTTGTTGCGCCTATAGCCTTAGCTTCTTCGTTCATCATGTCAACAAAATTTTCGATAGATGAGCCAATATTCTCAGCAATAAGAAGTGCCACGTCATTTGCAGAATACAAAAGCAAGATGTGAAGCGCCTGCTCAAGAGTCATTGAATCACCTGCAGAAAGATTGATCTTCTGCGCACCTGCTTCATTTATATAAACTTTCTCATCTGCTACAAGAATCTGATCAAGAGATCCGTATTTTAAGGCAACGATAGCTGTCATTACCTTTGTAAGAGATGCAGGATCAAGCTGGGACTGGGCATTAAGAGCATATAAAGTTTCTTTTTTACCCATATCAAATAATCCGCAGCAGGTATTTTCTGTTAATGTCAGGGAATTTCCAATATCAGAATTTGTGACACACAAATCAGAAGCAAAGGTCTTTAATCTCTGGCCGCCGCTTTCACTGTAATCTGTTGATTTTATTGAATATGGAACTGCGTAAGAACTCCCCGAACACGCACATAAATTCAGTGCCATGGATGAAACAACCACGGCACATAAAAAGCGTTTACAAAACTTATTTATACATTTCACGCCACTCTAAATCTCCCCTGTCTAGTGATTTGATCAAAAGCTCAGCAGTAGCAAGATTTGTTGCTATAGGAATATTGTGCATATCACACAATCTCATTACATTATTTACATCAGGTTCGTGAACCTTCTGTGTAAGCGGATCACGCAGAAAGATCACAAGGTCAATCTCATTTGCCTCAATAGCAGCACCTATCTGCTGTGAACCACCAAGGTGACCTGCAAGATATTTATGGATACTTAAGTTAGTAACTTCTTCAATAAGTCTGCCTGTTGTACCTGTAGCATAAAGATCATGCTTAGCAAGTATTCCTCTGTATGCTATGCAAAAATTCTGCATAAGTTTCTTTTTCGCGTCATGTGCTATAAAAGCAATATTCATAAAATGCCCCTTCCCCAGTTTAATAATATTTTTTCCCTTGAAGTCTGATATTCAAAACTAATCCCATACCGGCGAAACAACTGACAAGAGATGTGATACCGGAACTAACAAACGGAAGCGGAAGTCCTGTATTAGGAAGAACACCCGTTACAACTCCGATATTAACGAATCCCTGAAAGCCGATCCATGTCCCCATTCCGGTTGCTATAAGCATTCCGGTCATATCCTTTGCCTTACCGGCTACAACATAGCATTCGAGAGCTATCAAAAGAATAAGTCCAACAACGATACAGGAGCCGATAAAACCAAATTCCTCGCCAACTACGGTAAAAATAAAGTCCGTCTGCGACTCAGATACAAAGCCTGCACTGAGAACAGAACTTATCTCATTAGTATTATAGCCCTTTCCGAGAAGCTGTCCCGAACCGATTGCCATAATGGAATTAAGAGTCTGAAAGGCATCGGATGTAGCATATTCTTCAGGGTGAATCCATGCCAGGATTCTTCTTTGCTGATATTCACGCAAAATTATCGTTTTGTCTGATAGAGCATCTAAAATAACGATCAAAGCAGTTGGAATGGTGACAATAAGCACTGTTGCTACCAGTTTCCAATTTATCCCTGCTACAAATAATATAACACTTAAGATGATAGTAAGCATGATCGTAGTAGAAAGGTCAGGCTGCAGCACAATCATCAGAAGCGGTGGTGCCATCAGGCCAAAACAGATAAAAACAAAATATAACTTCTTTACTTTGTCTTTATACTTCATTATGAACTGCGCAAAAAATAAAATCAATAACATTTTGGACGCTTCCGAGGGCTGGAAAGTAATGCCGGGAAGCCTTACCCATCTTGTAGCACCCTTGACTGACTTGGCAAGGGGTGTGAATATAAGTGAAAGTAAAAATATGTTCAAAATGTAGTAAACAGGATAAAACCTGGCTATAAATGAATAATCAAGCAGTGAGATAAATACCATCAAAAATACGCCAAGTACCACACCTGCTATCTGCTTATTCTGATCTCCTGCATCTGTACTTCCTACAACCATTACGCCTACGGTAGACAAAGCAATAACCAGAATAACCAGCTTGAAATCATAGTCAAGTATTCTATAACTCTTAAGTTTTTCAATAATGTTCTCAGTCCGCATTCGCTTCTCCGCCCTGCAGTTCGATAGGTGTCTGCTGACTCTCTGTAGGGTCTTCTTCATTAAGTCCAAAGTAATACATAATAGCTTCTTTGGTTATCTGTGCCGCATAGCTACTTGTATAACCATAAGCAATTCTTGTGGCAATAGATATTTCAGGTGCTTCGTAAGGAGCATAGCACACAAAGAGCGCATGGTTTGCTCTGCTCTTAGACTCCTGAGCTGTACCTGTCTTACCTGCAACATTTACTTTTACGTCCTTATAATAATCCTTATCTTCTACCACCTGTCTCATTCCCTGATGAATAGCATTCCAGTAAGATGCATCCATTTCAATCTTATTTCTGACAGTGGCTCCATACTCTTCAAGAAGATTTCCGTCAGAATCAGAAGTCTTTTTTATAAGAGTAAGATTATAACAGGTTCCGCTATTTGCTACAGCAGTAACATATCTGGCAATACCTACGGTAGTAAATGAGTTACTACCCTGACCGATAGCAGATCTAACTGAGTCCTGATCTGAAACAATGGGGTCATATTCTGTAACTTCAATTCCGGTTGTCTCTGAAAGACCATAGAGGTCTGCGTATTTTGCAAGTTTTGAAAGACCTGTATCGGAGCTGTATTTATCACCTATAAGTCCAAGTCTGTAACCAACTTCAAAGAAGAAAGCGTTACAGGAATTTCGTATTGCTCCCGTTACGTTAAGAGGACCGTGAGATCCTCTGGGATAAATCCAGCAGTGAGCAGGCTGATCCAGCTTATCAAACACACCTGTGCAGTTAATGGTAGAAGAAAGGTCAATCGCTCCCTCCATAAGACCAGCCGTTGCAGCAACCATCTTATAAGTTGAACCGGGCGCTGTTCTTTGCATAGTTGCATAGTTAAGGAGCGGTGAAGAATTATCGCTTCTAAGCTTTGCATAATACTCTGCATCTACACCGTTTGCCATCTTGTTGTTGTCATATCCCGGATATGAAACAAGAGCAAGTACATCTCCGTTATTAACATCTGTAATAACCATGGATCCCGTGCAGGGGTCTAGAGCCAGCTGAGCAGGTGTGATATCAAGGTTTGAAATTCTGTTCATCATAAATGTATAGGATGACTCAGCCCCTGAGTACCAAAGTTTTTGCTCATCCTCAGGAAGTTCTACAACCTGCTGCTCAAGAAGGATGTTACAAACCTGGTTTCCGCTTATGGAATCCTCAGCAAGCATGTACTTGTAGAGTTTCTTGTTAAACTCATCGTCTTCCTTTAAATCATTGAAGATAAAATCAACGATGGTATTAAAAATCTTGTCAGAATCAACATACTGGCTCTCCAGATCAAGAACAGTAACGTCAATCCAGTTAGCAGCTATACAGTATCTGATATAGTCTGTTAAGGATATGGTCTCATCCTTTGTCCATGCGATATATGTTGCATCTTCCTTATCTACTGCATCAGAATTTATAACCTTATTTGAATACAGCTTTGAAGCTATATAGCTCATGTATACCTGATATTCCTTGGTGAGCTGATCATAGGGAGTACAGTCAACAGTAAGCTCAGTATTAAGCCTGTCATAAACACTAGCCTGCTTATTTAAAAACTGACTGTATACAGCCTTTTCGCTATCTCCGGCATCGCTCCCCTTCATGTGATCAAGGCTTACTATGTGGTTATCAAAAACAGCATAATAAACATCATAAATCGGAATGACAATATCACTTGAATCCTGATGTTCTCCCAGCGTAAATGACTTAAGGTTCTGAATCTTGGAAACAAGAATACCTGCCAGAGATCTCTCTATAATGTTATAGCAGGCCTCTTGCAAGTCCTTATCAATTGTAAGGTAAACATCATTTCCGGCAGTTGACTCAATGAAACTACTGGTCTCAATTACTTTACCAGTGTTATCTACATAGACAGTTTCACTGCCCTTCTTACCCTGAAGAACTGATTCCATGGACTGTTCGATACCGGATTTACCGACAGTATCGTTAGATCTGTACTCGGGATTCTGTGCCTGGAGATCTGCAAGTTCAGTGTCTGATACCTTACCTGTATAACCAAGGATATGTGAGAAATATACAGAGTCTACATAAACTCTTGCAGTATCCTCTTCTATTGAAACACCTTCCAGGATGTCGGAGTTTTCCATGATATCAGCAACTGTCTTCTCGCTAACTCTGCCTGCAATTGTAGTATTGATGTACTTCTGATAACTGTTTGAATACATCTTATATCTGACAACAAGCACTTTAAGAAGCCTGTCCTTGTTATATCCAAGGCCGGGCACAAAGCTCTTTTTGTCATTGGGATCAGAAAGATTGCCAATGCCAAATTTGTTACAAAGATCATCAACTACCTCAGCAGCTGTCTTTGATCTCTCCTCATATTTAAGGTCATTAACAGAAGTCCTGCCGTAAATATCGGCAAGAAATCTAAGCAATGTATTTCCTTCAATTGTAAATTCGAAATTTCCGGCTGTATTAAGTGAAATGTTGAAATCCGTATCAACGGTGTCACCGTTTTTCTCAACTATATCTATTACCTTATTGATAGTTTCGTTTATGGCAGCGTTTTTTCCGGATCCGGATTCATAGACGTCCTCAATAACTACAGAATTGGACAATTCATTATATGCTAAAAGATTGCCGTTCCTATCATAGATATTTCCTCTGGTAGCGGCAATTGATTTCTCCTTCATAATCTTGAGCTGGAAGGAGTCCTGGTACTCAGCACCTTTTACAATCTGAAGGTAAAAGAGCCTGTATACAAGACCGACAGCTGCAAAAATAAGAACTGCGGACATTATAACAATTCTTGAAGTAATGAAATTTACTACAACTTCCTTTATCTTACTAAACAAACTTCTTTGCGCTCCTTTGTTCAACCTCTTCAAGATAATTATTTATCTTAATGAGTAAGGGATAGATAAATACAGCAACCAGGGCTGTATAAACAACCTCGGGCATAATAACGTGTGACATATAGTAGCCAAGATCATATTTATTTCTAAACATGAACAGCAGAACGTAGCACACAAAACCATACACAAAATCTGATGAAACAATAAGCCCTATAGGGAGAATTATGTTCTCCGGGAAAAAGATCTTGTTGAACTTACCGATTATAAATCCTATATACATGTAAATAAGCGAGTAAAATCCAAGATAAGACCCAAAGAAAATATCAACTAAAAGGCCGCAGAATAAACCGATAAGTGCACCGGCTTTATCTCCTCTCATAAAAGCATAGGATGCGCATAAGATAATAAGGAGATTCGGAACTATCCCACCAAAATCAATGTATCTAAAGAGTGTGGTCTGCAATATGAAACTGACAATTATTGAAAGAAATGTAAAAATAAATCTTCTCATATGCTCCCGTTAGTTAATTCCCCGTGTTTTTCTTCTGGGTTATAACCAGTACTTCATTCATATACTCAAAATCTACAACCGGAGTGATCTTACCGGATTTTGTCAGATTATTAGAGTCTTCTTCTATTTCAGCAATGTATCCAATTAGAATTCCCGGTAAAAACTTATCGGAAATATTGGAAGTTACAACCTTATCTCCAACGCTAACCTTGTCTGCTTCATCAACCAGCTTTGAAAAATGGATCTGTCCTTCGTTGTAAAGTTCAAGGTCTCCTGTTGCAATTAGATTCTCAGATGCAGAAAGAACCGTACCACTGACAGATGAATTATCTGCAATTATAGTCTGAACCTTGGCCCAGTCAGGACCTACATCAGTAATCCTGCCTACAAGTCCGCCACCTGAGATGACATTCATATCTACATCTATTCCTTCATCACTTCCCTTATCAATTACAAAGCTGTGATACCAGTTACCGGCATCCTTGGCTATGATTCTTGCTCCAACCTTTGAATAATCAGAGTATTGCTGATCAAGCTTATATAATTCTCTAAGCTGAATAAGTTCATACTTATCCTGCTCAAGATTTGTATTCTCGTTTGTAAGCTCATCAACCTTCTGCTTAAGGCTTTCATTCTCAGACTGAAGTTCCCTTATACTTGCAAGGTTATCGGAGGTTGTCTTAAACCAGGTGCCTGCTGTTGTAATACCTTTCTGAAAGGGCACAACAAAAGTACCTGCAACAGAATTTACGACGCCGTTAAAGGCAGAAGTGTTGAAGGTAATTATTATAAGGCCTATACATATAATTGTTAAAATAAAGAGGAGATATTTACTTGGAAGTGTAAATTTATCTCCCCCTCTTTTAATGACAGGACTCATTTATACATCCTCTTCTACTGAGTAAGCAAGAGCTTTGTACTGATCATCCTTGATTATCTTTGAAAGTCCCAGGGCAACTGAACTGAGCGGGTTCTCAGCGAGGTTAACATTAAGACCTACGCCGTTTGAAAGTCTCTGTGCAAGATGGCAAACCTGTGAAGCACCACCTGTAAGATAAAGACCGTGCTTGAAAATATCAGCAGCAAGTTCCGGAGGAGTTCTCTCCAGTGTAGCTTTGATGTTATCAAGGATCTGGTCGAAACTCTCGATAAGTGACTGGTCAATAAGATCTGTAGGAATAGATCTTTCAACAGGAAGTCCTGTTACAATATCTCTTCCGTAAACAACAGCGTCCTGACCAGCCTTCTCAAGGTCTTTAAGAGACATCTTAATATTTTCAGCAGTCTTCTCACCGATAATAAGTGAAAACTCCTTACGGATCACTGCTCTTATAGCATCGTCAAATTTCTTTCCGCCAACCTTTATAAGTTTGCTGATTACAATACCCTTAAGTGAAAGGATAGAAATCTCTGTTGTGTCATAGCCTACATTAACAACGAGAACACCCTGTGAATTCATAACGTCAACGCCCATTCCAAGGCCGTCAGCTACAGGCTTTTTAACCATCATGATCTTCTTAGCCTTAACGCCGGACTCTCTGATAAGATCGTGGAATGCACGTCTCTCAACCTCTGTTACATCCTTGGGTACTGCAATATAAACATCAACAGGCTTAAGCGCACCCTTCATCTGATCTGTGATAAAAAGCTTTACAAGGCTCTTCATATGCTCAATATCAGCAATAACGCCATTGCTTAAAGGATATGAGATCTTAATATTGCTGGGAGCCTTCTCATACATGTCATATGCAGAATCACCGTATGCAAGAAGTGATGTTTTATTCTCTACAGCGATAAGGTTCTTCTCTACTGTAACTGAGTCAGTAGCCTTGTTATAAATTTTGATATTACTTGTACCAAGATCGATACCGAAAGTATTGTTGCCCAAAATAAAGCCTCCTAAGTGTTATTTGTTTCTAATTAAGATTTCCTTGTTCTTTAAAACTGTAATATCTGTGGTTACCAATAATAATGTGGTCCCTCAGTCTCATCTCCAGAAGTTCTCCGGCTTTCCGGATATTTTCAGTAAGATTAAAATCTGCAGAGCTCGGATAAGGATCTCCTCCCGGATGATTATGTATAAGAACAATATTAACCGCCCTGTTTTTCAGGGCTGCTACGAACACATCCCTCACTGATAAAAGAGACATATTCACTGTTCCAACGGTCAAAAGCTCTTCACACAAAAGCTCCAACTGATTGTTAAAGCATAAAAGGTGAACCTGCTCTTTCTCCTCGTGGCAGAGCTCCTCCATAAAGTAAGAAGCTATAGACTTTGGTGAGTTAAACCTAAGTCTTTTAATGGCATCAGATTTCGCTATTCTCTTTGATAGCTCTGAAATGCACATAAGTTTTACAGCCTTAACTTCTCCAATACCCGGTATAGCCATTATCTCATCCTTTGTCAGATGACAAAGACCGGATAAACCTCTCTCATACTTCTCTGATTTATCAAGAAGCCTTTTCCCGATGTCTACCGCACTAAGTTTCCCTGTGCCGGTTCTGATGATTATAGCAAGAAGTTCTGCATCTGTAAGAGAATCCGCACCATATTTTAAAAACCTCTCATATGGCATAGATTCATTTTGCCTCTCTCCTTCATGTAAAAAGGCATTTTTCGACTTTAATGATATCATTTTCCCTCCTGTTGCTTCTCCGGGCAGGGATTATTTTATTCATAAAAAGCCAAAATATATTTTACACTTACATTTACAGTGTAACAAGTCCCTTTTCATACATAACTGCAAGGGTTTTCATAATTCCGTATTTAACATGTTGCCATGTAAGGCCTCCCTGGAAGAAAACTGAGTATGGTTCTCTTAAGGGGCCGTCAGCAGAAAGTTCTATTGAACTTCCTGAAACAAAGGCGCCTGCAGCCATGATAACCTGTGAATCATATCCGGGCATATCCCAGGGCTCTGGTGTTACATAAGAGTCCACAGGTGCTGCATACTGGATTCCTTCGCAGAAGGATGTCAAAAGCTTTGGATCATTGAAGGTTATAGCCTGAATAATATCGAATCTATCCTCTGTTCCGTTAGGAAGTACAGAAAATCCAAGCTTTTCATAAATATTTGCAGCAAAAACAGCTCCCATAAGGGCATTTGCCGTTACATTAGGTGCAAGGAAAAGTCCCTGATAGAACTGAGGAAGTATCCCAAGAGAAGCTCCAACCTCTTTTCCAAGTCCCGGAGATGTAAGTCTGTATGCGGCATTTTCAACACATTCCTTCTTACCTGCAATATATCCGCCAATAGGAGCAAGTCCGCCGCCGGGATTCTTAATAAGAGAACCAACGACCATATCTGCTCCAACATCAGAAGGCTCAATAGTCTGAACAAATTCACCGTAGCAGTTATCAACCATTACGATCACATCGCTCTTTTTACTCTTAACAAAGGCAATAAGTTCACCGATCTTTTCAACTGAAAAAGTAGGTCTTGTCTGATACCCCTTACTTCTCTGGATTGTCACAAGTTTTGTCTTTTCGTTAATTGCCTTTTCTATATTCTCGTAGTCAAAACTTCCGTCAGGTAAAAGATCAACCTGTCTGTATGAAACGCCGTATTCCTTTAAAGAGCCCTTAGACTCACGGATTCCGATTACCTCTTCAAGAGTGTCATAGGGCTTTCCGGCTGGAGCTAAAAGCTCATCCCCGGGTCTTAAGTTACTCATAAGAGCAAGGGCAAGAGCGTGAGTTCCGCAGGTGATCTGAGGTCTTACAAGGGCATCCTCAGTATGGAAAATGGATGCATATACTTCCTCAAGCTTATCTCTTCCGATATCGTTATATCCGTATCCTGTGGTACCAAGAAGGCAGGCTTCGGAAACTTTATTTTCCTGCATAGCCTTTAAGACCTTTGCCTGATTAAACTCAGATACTTCTCTTATTTTGTCGAATCTATCCTGAAGACTATCCCAGATCTCGTCACAGAAATCGTAAACCTTGGAAGGGATACCCATTTCCTCATATATCTTCTTTGTTTCATTCTTAATTAACTCTGACATTACTAAATTAAATCTCCCATCTTTCTGAAATTTTACGTAATATTTCAGCTAAAACTCTGTTGTCATCTCTGCCAAACTCATGCTTATCAATCCAGGTCACAGTCTTTTCTCTTCTAAACCAGGTAAGCTGCCTTTTTGCAAAATGTCTGGTGTTTTTCTTAAGAAGTTCAACTGCCTCGTCCCTTGTGATCTCACCTTCAAGGTATGAAATCATCTCTCTATAGCCAAGAGCCTGCATGGATGTGGCATTTTTATCTATATTTAAAGCCATAAGACCTTTTACTTCATCTTCAAGGCCTTCTTCCATCATCTTATCTATTCTGTCTTCGATTCGTTTATACAAAACTTCTCTCTCATCAGTTAAAACAAAATAGAAAAAGTCATAGGGTGAAGTATTCTCTCTTTGATTTTTATTATGCTCCGACATTTTTTCGCCGGTGTCATGATTAAAACAAAGGGCTCTTATAACTCGTTTAACATTATTTTCATGTAAAACCGCAGCATATTCAGGATCTACATCTTCGAGCATCTTGTGAAGCTTTGATAAGCCTCCGTCTTCTTCTGCTATTTTATATAGTTCATCCTTATAGGCATCAGATTCTTCTTCATCTTCAGATGTACTAAAGTCCACATCATAAAGAACGGACTGAATGTAAAAGCCCGTTCCTCCAACTAAAATCGGGATATGTCCCCTGCTATGAATTTCATCAATAAGGACCTTTGCTCTTTTTTGGAATTCAAAAGCATTAAAGTCTTCAGACGGATCAAGAATATCAATCATATGGTGAACAACTCCGCCCATAGCTGACTCTTTTATCTTATCCGTGCCAATATCCATTCCTCTGTAAACCTGCATGGAATCAGCTGAGATTATCTCTCCTTTAAGCTTCTTTGCAAGTTCTATGGATAGCTTTGACTTTCCAACTGCTGTTGGTCCTGTTAAAACAACTAATTTTTCCATCAATCTACAATTCTCTTGAATTTTTTTTCAATCTCATACTTACTCATGGAAATAATTGTAGGTCTTCCATGAGGGCAGTTATATGGATTATCAAGTGTCAAAAGCTCATCAATAAGCTCTTCCATCTCAGCCCTCGACATCTTCATATTTCCCTTTACAGATGCCTTACAGGCCATGGAAGCTATCTTATAATTTATGACATCCGGAGTTCTGTCAAGATTGGAATCAGTTAAAAGCTCATCCAAAACCTCAACGAACATCTCCTTTTCATTGTTGCAGCCATAGAGATCAACAGGAACCTCTCTGATAGCCAGATCATTTCCGCCAAAGGGCTCAACATTAAAGCCGAGCTTCTCAAAAAAGAGATGATATCTGTCATAGCAATTTTTCTCTTTTTCTGTAAGTGTCACAATAATTGGCGGATTTATCAGCTGAGAAGCTGTTTTATTTTCCTTATATCTCTTTATCATGCGCTCATAATTTACCTTTTCATGAGCTGCATGCTGATCCACAATGAACATCTTGTCCTTGAAACCGATTATCCAATAGGTATCAAATAACTGTCCAAGTATATCATATTCATTCCGATTGTCCTTAGTCAGCATCTTGTTCTCAAAAAGGTCAAGCTGCATGGGCTTTTCAACTATTATTGCATCAGAATTCTTTATAATAGGTCCTGCAAGCCTTTCGTCCTGAGGCTTAGGC